>JBKJSX010000086.1:0-3322 GCA_046594375.1 Chitinophagaceae bacterium | reverse complement strand
TGTTGTAAGATCATCCACCAAACTTTCAGCATAAGCGCCAAACCATAATCCGAAAGACGATGGCATAGCAAGTTGAAGATGCGTATAGCCGGGTAAAAGATCATCCTTAAACTTTTCACTTTGCTGAATAAGAAGTTCAAAAAAATCTTTAGTGCTGCGAACAATTTTTTCAATCTCACTTCTTAAGTACAATTTAAGGTCAAGCAACACTTGGTCGTTTCTTGACCGGGCGCTGTGAATTTTTTTACCAACATCACCGAGTTTTTTGGTAAGCAAAAATTCTATTTGTGAATGAATATCTTCAACGCCTTCATCTAATTTAAAATCTTGTGAAAGCGTTTCTTTATAAATTTTTTTAAGTTCTTCTTCCAATGATCTTAATTCATCAGCCGACAATAAATTCACTGACTCCAACATTTTGATATGAGCAAGTGAACCTAATACATCAAATGGCGCAAGGTAAATATCGAGTTCCCTGTCATTACCTATAGTGAATTTTTCTACTGACGATGAAACATTTTTATCTTTTTGCCACAGTTTCATTCTATAAAATTTTTTGTAGTAATTGAATGTAAATTTCTATCCCTTGTTTTATCTCGTCAAGATAAATAAATTCATCGGCAATATGGCTTCGTGCAGAATCACCGGGGCCAATCTTTAATGTTGGGAAAGGCATTAATGCTTTATCAGACGTAGTTGGCGAACCATAGTACGTTCTTCCCAAAGCCACGCCAGCCTTTACTAACGGATGATCCAACCCAATAGTAGTGGAACGAAGTCTTGTACTTCGTGGTACTATTTTACATTTTACATTTTGTTGAATAACATCCAGCACTTCTTCGAATGTATATAACTCATTTACTCTCACATCCGCAATAAAACTGCATTGTGATGGCACAATATTGTGTGCTTTATTGTCGGTATCGATTGAAGTGACACTCATCTTTACAGGTCCTAACAGCTCCGATATTTTTGGAAATTGATAAGATTGAAACCAGTCAATATCTTTTATCGCTTTATAAATTGCATTATCACCTTCTTCTCTTGCAGCATGACCTGCCTTACCTTCAGCCATACAATCTATCACCAATAATCCTCTTTCTGCAATAGCCATCTGCATTAGAGTGGGCTCGCCAACAATACACGCCCATCCTCTAAAGGGGTATTCAGCATTTAAAGATTGAAAAAATTTATTTGAGGTAAGCAATGCTTCAACACCATTTTTCCCTGAAATCTCTTCTTCTGCTGTTGCTGCAATAATCAGATTGTATTTTAAATTTTCTTTTTGATAGAAATACAAAAAAGTTGCAATTAAAGAAACCAATGCACCTCCGGCATCATTACTGCCTAAACCAAAAAGTTTATTTTCTTTTTCGTACGGAAGAAACGGATCTACTGTATAACCCTTGTTGGGCTTTACTGTATCGTGATGAGAATTGAGAAGAATGGTTGGTTTTCCTTCGTCAAAAAATTTATTTTTTGCAAAAACATTATTTAAAAATCTTTCCGGTGTTACTTTTTTTGATTGCAAGAATTCTTGAATAAGAGAAGCAGTTTTATCTTCTTCTTTACTAAAGGATGGAGTAGCAATTAACTTTTTTAGCAGAGAAACAGCCCCCTCTAAATCTCCCCCCTTGGGTGAGACTTCCGATGAACCCTTCTGATCAATATTCTTTTCTGAATGCATTAAGTATTTATTAAATTTTTTATCTGATAATACTTGTCCCTTCTTTTCCTCTTATCAATTGCAATAGGTCCTCTGCTTTTCCGATCATAATTTTTTTTACGCCACTATCCAATGCAGTAAAGGCGTTATGAAGTTTAGGGATCATGCCGGAATGAATGATATTCTTTTCTTTGAGGCTTGTAAATGATGACAGAGTGATCTCAGGAATGACTGAGTTTTCATCATCAGCATTTTGTAAAACGCCTTTTTTCTCAAAACAATAAACGAGAGTAACCTCATATTTTGCTGACATGCCTTTTGCAATTTCCTGCGCAATTGTGTCAGCATTTGTATTCAGCAATTGTGCCTGCTTATCATGAATAACAGGTGCAATTACAGGTGTTGTATCATAAGTTAATAATTTGTCAAGCAGCTCACTATTTATGGAATCAATATCGCCAACAAAACCGTAATCGCCCCCATCCCCTAAAGGGGAGCCAACGGTTCTTTTATGTCCCAATATCAAATTGCCATCTGCACCACTTAGCCCAATTGCATTGCAATTATTTGATTGCAACAATGCCGTTATATTTTTATTGATGTAACCAGCGTACACCATGGTCACCACCTTTAATGTTTCAGCATTAGTAATTCTTCTTCCATCAATTAATTGCTGGGGTATATTTAATTGGTTTGCGATATTAGTTGCCAGTTTTCCGCCACCATGAATCAATATTTTTTTCTCATTGATCGAAGCAAAAGCCTTTAAGAACAATGAAAGTTTTACTTCATCATCAATAATGTTCCCACCAATTTTTATAACAAATAACTTGCCCCCCTCCCCTAAAGGGGGGTGTACGTCCGAAATTGATCGGGAAAGATTTTGAATGTTTCTAATTGTTTCCGTAATTTTTGTTATAACTGCGTTAGTATTATTAATTACTTCTTCATTCTTAAATCTTAAAACAGTTAGATTAAATTCCTTTAAATGTATTTCTCTTGCTTCATCATTTCTTTTTATTTCCTCGCCCTCATGAATACTACCATCTAACTCTATAACAAGTTTAACGCCGTGGCAATAAAAATCAACTATATAATTTGCTAAAGGATGCTGCCTTCTAAACTTAAGTTTCCATTCATTTATATGTATTGCATTCCAAAGAATTTCTTCAGCATTCGTCATCCTGCTACGTAGTTCTTCCGCCCTTTTAAATATTTCAGCATTTGCACCAAAAAACATATTATCCTTCATAAAAAAGAGTTTTACACCCCTTTAGGGGATGGGGGCAAAATTTCACTTAATACAGCCTGTGCAGCCCACACCCTGTTAGAAGCCTGCTGCGTTACTATACTATGTTTACTATCTAATATTTCATCACTCAACTCTACATTTCTTCTTACCGGCAGGCAATGCATCACCTTTGCTTTATTGGTAAGTTTCAATTTCTTTTTTGTAAGCATCCATTCCGGATCATTGCAATATATTTTTCCATAATCATTGTAAGTGCTCCAGTTTTTTACATAAACAAAATCCGCATCTTTTAATGCTTCATCCTGGTCGGTTGTTATGGTGGCGCCTTTAGTAAATTGTTCGTCCAGCTCATATTCTTCAGGATGTGTGATCACAAAATCTGCTTCGCCCCATTTATTTATCCA
>JBKJSX010000244.1:0-11732 GCA_046594375.1 Chitinophagaceae bacterium | reverse complement strand
CCGGATCAAAAATTTATCTCATGCATTCTTCAACGTAAAAATGGCAAACAGGATCTGGTAAAGTATCCTTTAAATGGTGGTGCGCCGGCTATACTTATCGATAATTTAAAAGTGGGTTATCATGCATGGATTGATAATAATAGTCTTTTACTTTTTGTGCTTGAAGATACCGCCACCAATGGGTTACATTATTACAATCTGGTAACAAAAGAAAATAAAAAACTTTCAACTGATATTGGCCGGTCATTGCAAAGAGTTCCCGGAAAACAGGCCATTAGTTTTATAAAAAAAACACCCGGCGAATGGTTGATAAGAGAATACGATGCAGCCACAAAAAAAATAATTACAATTATGCCGGCAGTACATAATGGTGAATTTATTGCATGGACAAAAAAAGGCCTGGCACTCATGAGCGATGGAACCGGTATTTATTTTGCGAAACAGGGAAATAATAATTGGCAAAAAATAAAAATGAATGGAAGCATTCCCTTAAAAAATATTTCGCGCCTTGCAATAAATGAACAGAATACTAAACTTGCAGTTGTTGTAGCCGAATGAAACATCTATCTAATAAGAAGCAACTTTTTTCAATATTTAAATAGACCCTTTTAAGGTTAGCTTTAGTTAACCTTAACTGCATTCTTCATTTTTATACGTTAGCTGATGAATTAATTTGTGACCATTGTTCGTATGATATTACGCCATATTCCGCTTTAGCCTCTCCCTGTAATATTGCAATAAACTCAAGAATGTATCCATCAGGATCATCGAAGTAAATTGCTATGGCTGGCATCCATGCAAAAACCATTGGCTTTTCTGTTCCGTCTCTTAAAAAGTTATAAGGTTTTAAATCTCTTTGTTTTAAAAAATTTATTGAGTTGTGTAGAACATCTTCAACATCACAACTAAAAGCAAATGCCTTAGGTCAATTTCTGCTTTTGGTTTTTTCCAAAGGCCTAACATGGCTTCCTTAGGTTTGCCAATCCAAAAAAATGCTGCACGTCTTTTTTCATCATAATAACACAGATTAAGACCAAGCACATTTTTATAAAAGTTAACAGACCTATCTAAGGATTCAACAAACAAATGAGTTTCGTATAATCCTTTTATCATGTATTTGTTTCAGGATTTGACAACTTGCTTACTTTGTTATATAAAAATTTATCTTGTCGCCAAAGGCAACGCCAAAATTATCTACAAATAATGTTGGTATAGCATACAGGTCTGTTTTACCCTGCGGAACATTTATTGCATTATAAGGTATTTGCACCCACCATGTGCCATGCCATCCGTCAGCACCTATGTCATACACTTGGGTATAGCTTGCGGCAAAATAATTTACATCAGCAAATCTTGGATACATTAAACTGCCTACCTGCTGGTTAGTATTTGCATCATAGATGTGAACAGCTACCTGGAACTTTTTTCCATAATTTGCGGGTATATCCAGTTTGCCATCAATCTTCATTGTATTCCTGAGATCAGGCTCATCAGGCATATTTAGATTATGCTGAACATTAGTTGCTTTAAAATCAAGGTCCTCATATTGTGTGGGATTATTTTTGGGCTCGTTAATACGTTCCTGTTCTTTATCTGTTATTTGAGAAGGCTTGTTAGGATCATTGGGATTAATCGTGGTTGTTGTATTGTTATTATCTGTTTGCTGTGTTGTAGCATCTTTTGTAACAAAGCCATACATAATTACCTGTGGGTTGGTGAACAAAGTATAATCAATCCATCCAAAACCATTGTCTCCCCATTCAGTACCCCAACTGTTCATTACCCTAAAAGCATTTTTGCTGTCATCATATCCCGTGAGTAGCATACAATGTCCGCCTTTTGCAATTCCTGGCTCTTTCCATATATCTTTTCCGTTATGTATAAATTCATCAGAAACTGTAGCGCCAATTACAATAGGATAGCCGGCTGCCAAATGCGCTTTTACTTCTTTAATATCTGTATGATTTATTTTTCTCCAGTAATCTATCCTGAATTTTTTTGCATCATTGGTTGCCTGTAGGGATGGTTTGGTTACCCAGTCATCGGCACTATAGGGCATCTCATCATAAGGGCAAACACCTTGTTGCGATAATACATTTAAAGCATCAGTTACATAGGTAGGTACATTCAATCCATTATTTATTTGATTGTAAATAAACGATGGACTGAATGTAGATTGCTGACCGCTCTCTAATTTTTCCTGGTAGCTTTTTAAAGCGTATGCTACAGCCCATGCTACGCATGATTGTTGTTGTCCCTGGTTGCCAACCGGTGGTAATTTATCAGAGAGGTCTATCGATGCCGGCAAGTCTATTCCTCCTGCGGGAGTTGATGCCAAAGGTATACCTGCTAACTTTTCAGGCGTTTCAATAAGCATCCCGAGTTGAACATTTACCGGTTTATTTTTAGAAGATTTACATGCGCTTAAGCAAAGGGTAGTGAATAATGCAATCAATAAATGAAGATGTAATTTTTTCATGTTGCAGTTGTTTTAGATAGTATAATAATTGTTAGGCAAAACAATTATATACACATTGGTTTATTTATGAAAATTACTCAAAAAACTTCAACGAAAATTATTTTATCTTCGGGTATGAAAAAGATATTATCACTATTTTGTTTTATGGTATTGATTGCCTTTACTGAGCAGAAAAAGAAAAAGATCATTTTTTTTGGAGATTCAATTACAGAACAGGCAGCCAAGCCTGGAGGATTTATTATAAAAATGGATTCGATGTTGGCATTAAAGAATGTAAAAGATAATTATGACCTGGTTGGTGCAGGCGTAAGCGGTAACAAAATTTATGATTTGTATTTGAGGCTGGAAGATGATGTGCTAAGTAAAAATCCTGATGTGGTGGTGATGTTTATAGGCGTAAATGATGTTTGGCATAAGCGTACATCAGGTACCGGTACTGATGCCAATAAGTTTGAAAGATTTTATTCCGCCATTTTAAAAAAGCTTTCTGCTAAGAATATTAAAGTAATTATTTGCACACCGGCAGCCATAGGAGAGAAGACAGATGTAAGTAATGAATTGGATGGAGACCTTAATAAATATTGTAACATCATCAGGGAACTTTCAGTAAAAAATAATTTACCACTGATTGATCTCAGAAAAATATTTTTAGATTACAATCTTAAGAACAATCCTGAAAATAAAGACCGCGGAAGATTAACAATGGATGGGGTGCATTTGAATGAAACAGGCAACCAATTGGTAGCAGAGGAAATGTGGAAAGCGATCTCTAAATTATAGAGTTCAATTAAGTTTCAGGACACTCCAGGAGACAGACACTTAAGATAATTTGCTTTTTACAATACCCGAAAGTTGTTGAGCATTCATAGCTCCTGACTGCCGCCACAAAACCTTTCCCTTTTTAAAAAGAATAAGGGTTGGCACTCCTTGGATATTAAACTGTTCGGCAGTTGCTCTGTTTTTATCTATATCCACTTTTAAAACCCTTATGTGCTTATGGGCATCAGCAAATTTCTTTAATTCAGGAGCCATCGTTTTGCAGGGTCCGCACCATTCTGCGTGAAAATCTACCAATACAGGGATTTCATCATTTAATATTTTGCTGAATGTTTCCATATTCTTAGCTTTTGATTGCAAAATTATAAATTAATTATCCTACCTTTGCCCTCCGAAAAAAAGGAAATTATATGTCCAGAGTATGTCAGGTTACAGGTAAAAAACCTATTACAGGTAACAAAGTTTCTCATTCTAATATTAAGACAAGGAGAAGGTTTTTGCCTAATCTGCAAACTAAACGCTTTTTTTTAGCTGAAGAAGATACATGGGTGACTTTAAAAGTTTCCACCGAAGCAATTCGTACCATTGCTAAAAACGGGTTGTATAGCGTTATTAAAGAACTGAGGAAAAATGGTTCAAAAATATAATTTTTAAAAAATTACTAATATGGCTAAGAAAGGCAACAGGGTTCAGGTAATTATGGAGTGTACAGAGCATAAAACTTCTGGTCTTCCCGGTACAAGCCGATATATTACTACCAAGAATAAAAAGAATTCTCCTGAGCGTTTGGAATTGAAAAAATTCAATTCAACATTAAAAAAAGTTACTGTTCACAAAGAAATTAAATAACAATGGCAAAAGCAGCTAAAACCGCGATAAAGACAAAAGATCAAAAGGCAGCTTCAGAAGCAAAAAACTGGACAAAAGTTGTTCGCACTGTTCGCAGTCCTAAAACTGGCTCCTATACTTTTAAAGAAAGTATAGTGCATAAGGATAAAGTAACCGCTTTCTTAAAAGGCTAAACTTTGTTGCAAAAATATTTATAAAGCTATCCATACGGGATGGCTTTTTTGTTTTACATTAAATCAGTTTATCTAAGTAAAATGATTCTAATTTTAAGATTTTCTATTTTTAAAAAGTGCGAACAAAAACTCCTCTTTAAAATATAACAGCCATGGGAATATTTGATAAGTTATTAGGCAAAAAGCAACAGAAAGAAACTTTGGATGAAGGTCTGCAAAAAACCAGGACAGGATTTTTTGATAAGATAACAAAAGCTATTGCCGGCAAAAATACTGTTGATGAAGAAGTGCTGGATAATTTAGAAAATGCATTAGTAAGTGCAGATGTTGGGGTTGATACCACGATAAAAATTATTGATAAAATAGAAGCCCGTGTTGCCCGTGATAAATATATTAATACAGCAGAATTAAATTCTATTTTAAAAGAAGAAACATTATCGCTTTTAGTAGATTCTCCCAATGATACTTCTTATGAAAATTACGAATTGCCATTAGGGCACAAGCCTCATATAATTTTAGTAGTTGGTGTAAATGGTGTGGGTAAAACAACTACTATCGGAAAGCTCGCTCATAATTTTTCACAAGCCGGCAAATCAGTTTTGTTAGGCGCTGCTGATACTTTTCGTGCAGCCGCTGTTGAACAGTTAACTATCTGGAGTGAGAGAGTTAATGTTCCTATTGTAAAACATGGAATGAATGCAGACCCAAGTGCTGTTGCATTTGATGCAGTGCAAAGTGGTATTGCAAAAAATGTAGATGTTATTATAATTGATACCGCAGGCAGGCTGCATAACAAAGCTCACCTTATGGATGAACTTAGTAAAATAAAAAGATCGATAAGTAAAGTTCAACCCGATGCACCACATGAAGTAATGTTGGTATTAGATGGGAGTACAGGGCAAAACGCTTTGGAGCAGGCAAAACATTTTACTGCTGCAACTGAAGTGACTGCACTTGTGATTACAAAATTAGATGGAACTGCGAAAGGCGGTGTGGTATTGGCTATCGCTGATCAATTTAAAATACCTGTTAAGTTTATTGGGGTAGGTGAAAAGGCAACTGATCTTTTAGTTTTTGATAAAAAAGATTTCGTTGACACGCTTTTTAATTTCGAACAGAAATAAGTAATACACATTATTCACTCTCTAAAGATGATAATTATTGAATGCGGTTATTCTCATCTTCTAAACCGGATTTGTGTTGGCGTGCAGCCTTTATCTGTTTGTTGCCAAAACGGTAAGTAAAGTTTATTCTCAATTGGGTGCTTTCGCCTCTGCCACTTACATCTAAATATGCGCCGCCAAAATCGCTGATACCTCTAAAGGTTTGCGATCTTAAAATATCAGTATAACTTATCTTAATGTTGCCGTTCTTTTTAAATATACTTTTTTGTAAGCCGGCATCAACATTGTAAACAGCATCTGTTTTAAATGTGCCTCCCCAAATGGTTGGTGAATTATAAAAGGCCGAAAGTTCAAAAGTAAACCCATCCGTTAATGTAAAAGTTTGTTGAGCAAAAAATGAATAGGCAAATATATTAAGGTTAATTTTTTTATTTGTTCCAAAATCAGCTTTGTACAATGAATTGTAAGCATTGGCCGTAAAAAATGCGTTCCACCATTTGGTTATGGTTATGGGGGCACTAAAATTAAAATTGAATATATCCTGGCTTGCAAGATTTTTTACAGTTCTAAAAACCCTGTTACTTTCTGTAGTATCAATAATATTGGTGCGAAAATCTTTAATATGGCTATAACTAAGTGTTGTATTAAATTTTGATTTATATGTGTGTGTAAATTCAAGAATGTTGGTGTATTGAGGCCTTAAAAATGCATTCCCTTTTTGGTAGGTTAATTCGTCTATTCTATCCTCAAACGGGTTTAGATCTGCGTAGTTAGGTCTGTCGATTCTCCTGCTATAACTAAGGTTAAAAGAATTTTTTTCGTTGGGTGTAAGCGTAAGTGCGCCACTTGGGAAAAAGTCAACATAATTGCGTTTTACGCTACCATCCGGCTGAGGATGAAGACTAATAAGATCACCTTCGCTTATTGTATTTTCCATTCTCACACCGGCTCTCATGCTCCATTTCTTTCCCAACGGGCTTGAGAAATTAATATAACCGGCATTTATATTTTCAGTAAAATTAAATTTGTTGCTTCGGTTGCTATCCAAAACATTTATGCCGCCGAGCACATTATAAAAATCAAAAATGTTTTTTGTTTTTACATTTGAATATTTTCCACCTATCCCAAATTTTCCTTTACCTGCAGAAGTTTCATAATCTATTTTAAAAGTTTCAATATCAATATCAGTAGGTGTACTGTTTCTATAAATTTTTTCTTCCAATAGACTACCTGATGGGGTTTTATAGTAATTTGGCTGAATGCTCGTTGCTTTACTCCTGAATCTACCCAGGTCAGCATCTATCAACAATTCCGTTCCCTTTGGGGTGGCATACCTGTAGTTAATATTATAATTTAGATTGGATCTGTCAACGTTAGATATTCCGCTTGCAAATAATATTTTTTGTGGAGATGAAACTCCATTTTTCATTATTAAAGCCGAGCCATTATTTGAATAAGTAGCATCGTTAAAATTTCCATTTACTACAAAACCAATTGTGTTTTTAGGATCTATAAAAAAATCTATTCCTGCTTTAAAATTATGGATTTTAGGATCACTGTAATTTATTGTATGCTGATCATACACGGTATCCTTTTGTATTCGGTATAAATTAAAAAACTGTCGCCTTATGCCGAAGCTGTTGCTGTAATTGGCAAATGCATTTATAGTTTTATCCCTGTGATTAATATTAAAAGAACTATTTGCTTTAGGGCTATGTGCAAACCCACCGCCAACACTAACCCCCCCATTGGTGCCAAAATTTTTATTCTTTTTTAAGCGCAGGTTGATGATGCCTGCATTACCCGATGCCTCATATTTTGCAGAGGGATTGCTTATCATTTCTATTGCTTCCAGGTCAGCAGAATTTATGGAACGTAAAAACTCTGAAAGATCATTCCCTGCCATTTGAGAAAGTTTGCCGTCAATATAAATGCGAACCCCGTTTTTTCCTTTTAAAGAAATATTGTCATCCTTATCAATTGTTACTCCCGGCGATTTTTGCAATAGCTCAAAAGCATTGCTGCCATTGGCATTAATACTTCCTTCAACATTAAAAATTGTTTTATCTGCAGTTACTTCTATTATTGGTTTTTTAGCCTGAATATTTACATCTGTAAGTTTGGTATGATCGGTTGATAATGAAATGGGAGCTAAAAAGTAGGATTGCGAACCTTTTAATTCAAAGTTTTTTGAACCTCCTTGTTTGTAACCAACTGACGTAACAATAAGAAAGTATTTACCGGGTTTCAATTCATTAATTTCAAATTCGCCATCAGTGTAATTAACAACTGCTTTTATTAAACTGCTGTCTTTGGCAGTATACAAAATAATGGTTGCCGATGGCACAGGTTTACCATTATCATTGACTACTTTTCCTGAAATTGATGCTAAATTATTTTGAGCAATACAGTTGTCAGCAAGTACCAGAAATAAAGCCAGCGTAGTTAGCAGATGTTTCATTCTTAATTTGGTGATGGGCAATTTTTAAATATATGCAAAAAGCTTAAAACAGATTTTTATTTTTAATAAATTCTTTCTAATTACAGTTGTTTAAAGCCAATTTTAGCAAATTCCAAGGCAGTATCTGCTTAACTTTGCAGCCATTACAATGAAAACAAAAAGTTTACGTAAAGATAAGATTAACATCATAACACTTGGTTGCAGCAAAAACCTTGTTGATAGTGAAGTATTCAGTGGACAGTTAACGGCAGGGCAATTTGATGTTGTTCATGAAAACAAAAAAAGAGATCACAATATTGTTATTGTAAATACATGCGGATTTATTGATAAGGCAAAAGAAGAAAGCGTAAATACGATACTTGAACAGGTTGAATTAAAGCGTCGCGGTAAATTAGATAAAGTGTATGTTACCGGTTGCCTGAGCGAACGCTATAAAAATAATCTTGAAGAAGAAATACCAGATGTAGATGCTTACTTCGGCACAATGGAATTGCCTTTTCTTCTTAAAAAATTTGATATTGATTATAAAGCAGAGTTGATAGGAGAAAGATTGCTGAGTACGCCAAACCATTATGCCTATCTTAAAATAAGCGAGGGCTGCAACAGAACCTGTTCGTTTTGTGCCATACCATTAATGAGAGGGCAGCACATCAGCCGTACGATTGAGTCGTTGGTTGATGAAGCAAAAATGTTAGTGCAAAGAGGTGTAAAAGAAATTATGCTGATAGCACAGGAGCTTACATATTATGGTCTGGATGTTTATAAGAAAAGAGAGCTTCCTAAATTGTTACATGCGCTGGCAGATATTTCCGGACTTGAATGGATACGCCTGCATTATGCCTATCCTTCTAAATTTCCGATGGATATAATTGATGCAATGAGGGATAGAGAAAATATCTGTAACTACCTTGATATGCCTTTGCAACATGCCAGTAACAGTATGCTTAAATCAATGAAGCGCCAAATAACAAGGGAAGACATGGAAGACATCATTGGTGAAATAAAAAATAAAATTCCCGGCATTTGTTTACGTACAACTTTAATAAGCGGCTTCCCGGGAGAAACGCAGGAGGATGTGGAGGAATTAAAATCATTCCTTACAAAGATCCGGTTCGACAGGGTTGGAATATTTTCTTATTCACACGAAGAAGGAACATCAGCTCATGATCTGCTTGATGATATTCCCGCAGAAGAAAAACAAAGAAGGGCAGAAGAGATAATGGAACTGCAACAGGAAATATCTTATCAAAAAAATCTTGAAAAAGTAGGAAAAACTTTCAAGGTAATCCTTGATAAAAAAGAAGCTGGCAAATATTTGGGGCGTACCGAATTTGATAGTGTAGAAGTTGACAATGAAGTAATAATCAGCAGCCACAAAAAATTAGTGATAGGCGATTTTGTAAATGTAAAAATTACCAATGCTTATGATTATGACCTTGAAGGTGAAGTGGTCTGAACTATTATCCCGAATTAACCGCGACAGATTTGAAAAGATTAAAAAGATTATACGGAAATAAAAAAATAATAGTAACCTTCACAATTAATACTATCAATCTATTCAATCAATAAATCTACCCAAATCATGGTTAAGACGAAGGCGGAATTTATTTCTTACCAACAAACCGGCTACTTTTCTAAAATAATTACAGACTATCTTTCTCAAAATAATTCTCTTCAAAATTTTTATCAGCATCCCTTTAATTTACAGGGAATAAAAGATGCTATCGCTGATCGAAAAAAAATAAATACCAACAGGAAAATATTAGCTGAACAATTGGAGCAGCAGTATATTTCAATTGAAACTTCGGATGCAGTAAAACATAACATCAGCTCATTAAAACAGGAAAACACTTTTACTATTACCACTGCACACCAGCCCAATATTTTTACAGGCCATCTGTATTTTATCTATAAGATTATTCATACTATTAAATTAGCGGATGCACTTAACCGTGATATGCCGGAAAATAAATTTGTTCCTGTGTTTTATGTTGGTAGTGAAGATGCAGACCTGGAGGAACTCGGAGAGGTTTTTATCAATGGAGAAAAATATACATGGAATACAAAACAAACCGGCGCTGTTGGCAGAATGTTGGTTGACGATGAGCTACTAAAAATTTTAAAAAAGATAAAAGGGCAGCTTGATGTAGAGCCGTTTGGAAAGGAGATAATTGATCTTGTGCAGGAATGCTATACAAAAGGAAGATCGATTCAGGATGCATGTTTTTGTTTGGTAAATAAATTATTTGGTGTGCACGGATTGATCGTTTTATTGCCTGATAATGTTGAGTTAAAAAAACAAATGCTCACTGTTTTTGAAGATGATATTTTTAATAATACTCCATCTGAGATAGTCAATAAAACTACAGAGCATTTAGCTGAATATTACAAGGTGCAGGCTTATCCAAGAGAGATCAATCTTTTTTATTTAAAAGATAATATAAGGAACAGGATTGTTGAGCATAAAGGCATTTATAAAATTCATGAGACTGATATACAATTTTCAAAAGAAGAATTGAAGAATGAATTGGTAAATCATCCCGAAAGATTTAGCCCTAACGTTATTTTACGGGCATTGTACCAGGAAACCATTTTACCAAATCTTGTATTTGTTGGCGGCGGTGGAGAACTTGCTTACTGGCTGCAATTAAAGGATATGTTTCATCATTACAATATTCCATATCCCGTTTTAATTCTCCGTAATTCTTTTTCATTTATCAATGAAAAAATAAATGCACTCATCCAAAAACTATCACTTATTTATACTGATATTTTTAAAACTGAGTATGATCTTGTAACAGATATTGTAAGAAAAAATTCTTCACATCAATTGAGTTTGCAAAAAGAAAAACAACAAATACAAGCAGTTTACCGGGAAATGAAAACTGCTGTAAAAGAAATTGATGCAACGCTTGTTGAGCACGTAGAAGCCTTGCAGGCAAAGCTTTTTAAGACATTGGATAGATTAGAAATTAAACTGCTAAGGGCTGAGAAAAAAAGATTTGAATCCCAACAAAAGCAGGTTAGAAAAATAAAAGTAAACTTGTTTCCCAATAATTCTCTGCAGGAAAGAGTTGAAAATTTTATGCCCTTTTATGCAAAGTGGGGAAAAGAATTTGTCAAACTCATTTATGATAACTCATTAATATTTGAGCAGGAGTTTTGTATAATTAAGGAAGAGGAATAAACTTACGTCTTTGCGAGGAGGAGGCACGACGCCGAAGCAATCTCATATGCATCTTTAAAATATTTTTAGCCTGGAACTTACTTATGAGATTGCTCCGCTGTGCTCACAAAGACGTAAATAATTACTTATCAAAACCATTTACCCAATCATCTTTCATTTTATTTATTTTTTCCAATACATCTTCCTGCATTTCTTTTTTAAACAATAACAATTTTTCAGAAAGTTTTTCATCGGAAGTGGCTAATATTTCTACTGCCAATATTCCTGCATTCTTTGCAGCGTCAAGTGCAACTGTAGCTACAGGCACGCCATTCGGCATTTGTAAAATTGACAAAACAGAATCCCATCCATCAATAGAGTTGGAAGATTTTATAGGAACACCGATAACCGGTAATGTTGTAAGCGATGCGATCATCCCGGGTAAATGTGCTGCACCACCGGCTCCGGCAATAATAACTTTTAATCCTCTTTGTTTTGCCGTGGTTGCATAATCAACCATGCGCAATGGAGTGCGATGGGCAGATACAATTGTTAATTCAAATTCTACTTCGAATTTTTTTAAAATCTTTGCCGCAGCATCCATAACTCTCAAGTCGCTGTCGCTGCCCATTATAATTCCTATAATTGCCATAAGGCTAAGATAACCACAAACTACAAACTACAAACTTTTTACAAGGTCTCC
>JBKJSX010000076.1:0-7250 GCA_046594375.1 Chitinophagaceae bacterium | reverse complement strand
AAAAGCTAATGGTAGCTTAGGATCACAATGATAGCCTGCAGGATAAATTTCATGAGGTACAACATACCCTATCATTCCATAACTCATCACTTCTTTAAAACCTTTGGGCAGGTTATTTAAGATCGTATTTCTTAATTGGGTAACCGGCTCTTTGCGTTCTGCGGGTAGTTCTTTTAAATATTGTTCGGGTGTTGTTGCTTTGGATGTCATGCTGTTTAGTTTTAGTAAATGATCATAATGATTTTTCCAGTATTATAAATTCCAGGGGTTGTGTTTGTATACTTAAAGCAGAGGCATCTCCAAAAGGCTCTGTTTTGCCGCTATCATGGTAGCCATGTCTTTGATACCATGCAATTAATTCATGACGTACTGAAACTACCCTCATTTCAACAGTATCGCATGTATGCTCTGTTGCATATGCTTCTGCTTCTTTTAAAATCTTTTTTCCGATGCCACCTGCCTGTAACGATGGTGATACAGTTAACATTCCCAAATACATTTTGTTACCATTTTTTTTAAGGTAAACACATCCAATCAATTCTTTATTATCGTTACAGCATTTTAATATTACAGCATCTGGCTGGCGCATAATTTTTTCAATCCCATCAGCATCTATGCGTTTGCCAACAAGCAGATCTGCCTCTGTAGTCCATCCCTTTTTTGATTCTTCGCCGCGGTATGCGCTATTGATTAATTTTTCCAGATGAGGAATATCCTGGGTAGTTGCTTTGGTAATGTTCATAGCTATAAAATTAGAAATAAGGAAAACAAAATAAGAAATAAGAAAGTTAAGCAGTGATTAAATTATAATATTCATCACCTTCCTTATTTCTTATTTAAAATTTCTTAATCCTTATTTATCCCCACTGATAACCCACGAGCTGTAATCAAGCTCCAGTCCTTTACCAGTTTTATATTTATCTGAAAGTTGTTCAACTTCATTTTTTATCTTTTCCTTCATGTTATCATCAGCTTTGCTTAGTGCGCCTACAACAGGCGCTGCAACTTCGTTCATCATTTGCCACATATGATCAAAGTTTTGATACGCCACTTTTCCACTGATAAGCTTTTCGTTCACATTTTTAAATCCTGACTTCTCCATTAACGATTTTATAAAACCGGGAGCAGCGCAACGAAACATTCCCGGTGTGCCAGGTGGCGGAGGGGGTATCTGCATATTCCTGTTGATTACGCTCATGGTTGTTGTTATCCATATATTATTTTCAGGGCCAGCCCACACAGAAGTAGCCATCTTTCCGCCGGGTTTTAATACCCTGTACATTTCATCAGATGCCATTTGCATGTCAGGAAAAAACATAAAGCCCATGCGGCAGCTTATTTTAGTAAAAGTATTTTCGAGAAAAGGTAGTTCGCATACATCACACGTTTTGGTATCAAAATTTTTTATTTGTTTTCGTTCAGCATTTTCTTTTGCAATATCAAGCATTTGGTCTGCAACATCGGTACCTGTTACCTTTCCCTTAGGCGCCATGGCTGCAATGGTAAGCCCGGGCTCACCCGTACCGCAGGCAACATCCAGCACAATATCATCTTCTTTAATATTTAATGAGGCAATGATTGCATCGCCCATTGGTTGTAAAAAATTCATAGTAAAGTCATCCCATTTTTTCCATCCGGGGGAAAACTTATTCCATACTGCTTTTTGTTGTTCCCTTATTTCAATTAATTGAGTTTCCATTTAAAAAGTTTTAGACTATAAAAGTATTTTTTCTTTATTGAAACTGCAATCAAAAATTAGTTCTCACGGCTTCCACTAAATCTCTCTTTATAATAAATTAAAAATGTTACATTAGATTTAAATTTTATCATTATGAAATATTCAATAATTATTTTTCTTCTTTTTATAAGTGTTACCGCAATATCCCAGGATTGTAAAAATTATTATTACCTGCAGAATAATAAAACAATTGAAATGACTATTTACAATAAAAAAGGTGAGGCTTCGGCAAAGCAGGTATACACAGTTTCGGATTACAAAAATGCCGGCGGTGCTTCTTCGGCTACTGTTAACAGTGAAATGTTTGATAAAAATGGAAAATCAATAACCAAAAGTGTAAGTACTGTAAAATGTATAGGAGGTGTAATGATGATGGATATGAAGATGAGTATGCCTCAGGGGCAGCAATATGGCACCACTGATGCAAAGGCTGAGAATGTTTTTATAGAATATCCTGCTGTGATGAATGCAGGTGATAATTTAAAGGATGGTCACATGGAATTGGATATGGATAACAAAGGAATGAAACAGTCTCTTACTCTTGATGTAGCCAACAGGAAAGTAGAAGGCAAAGAAAAAATTACAACTTCAGCAGGTACATGGGATTGTTATAAGATAACCAACAGCACTAAAATGAAAATAAAAACAATGGGTATCGGTATTCCGATGAATATGGATGTAACGGAATGGTTTGCTCCCGGGTTTGGAATAGTAAAGACCCAATCTAAATATGGTGAAACTGCTATCACTTCAATTAAGTAAACGGATTCAGTATCCTCACGCAATCGGTATCATTTGCAATGAGTGTTAGTGACTGGTAAAAAATTAATTAACTTTAGATCGTAGAAAATTTAGTTATATGAAAGTATCTGATATCTTATCATCCAAAGGAAGCAATGTTTATTCAGTAACAGAGGATATTACTGTTTACGAAGCGCTGCAAATTATGAATGAAAAAAATGTAGGCGCTTTATTGGTAATGGAAGGAGAACGTTTAGAAGGTATCATTTCAGAAAGGGATTATGCACGTAAAATAGTTTTGAAAGGAAAGGCCTCACAGGAAACAACGGTTAAAGAAATAATGACAAAAGATGTAGTAACAGTTTTGCCTCAGGATGAAATTGAAAAATGTATGGAGTTAATGAGTGGAAGGCACATTAGGCATTTGCCCGTGATGAAAGATGATAAAGTGCTTGGTGTTATTTCAATTACAGATGTAGTTACTGCTATCATACAATTTCAAAAAGATACCATCTCTCACCTGCAAAATTATATCTCGCAATAACTGGATGTACAAATACTTTCCCGCCTATATTTTGTTGAAAATTTTTAGTTTAATGCTGTATTCAGCAAATGCTACTAAAAAAAGCAGCGATTTTTCTTTTAAACATATTGATGTATTTTTTTACGATACTGCCAAACTCACAAGGTCCGACGTTTTATTCGATACTCTTAAATTAGGAAGATTAGGTTTAGGCCGCAGAGCTTATGATTATGCAATGCTTGGGTATGAAGTTTTAAAGAATAAAAAAAAACTTGCCAATGATAAAATTTTATCAATCATAGATTTCTCTAATCCCTCTGGCAGAAAAAGATTATTTGTTATTGATGTAAAGAATTATAAACTATTATTCGTAACCTATGTAGCCCATGGCAAAAATTCAGGACTGGATAAGGCGCTGTATTTTTCAAACGAACCGGAGAGCAATAAAAGCAGCGTTGGTTTTTATACAACCCTTTCACCATACAACGGTGTGCATGGATATTCATTGCAGTTGGCAGGGCAGGAGATTGGCTTTAATAATAATGCCAAACAAAGAGATATAGTTGTGCATGCAGCAGATTATGTAGATGAAAGTATTGTAAAGAGCCAGGGTTACATTGGCAGAAGCCTTGGCTGCCCTGCATTAGCGCCTGGTATATACAAGCAGGTAATTGATAAAATAAAAAATGGCACTTGTTTATTTGTATATGGTAATGATAACAGTTATATCATCAATTCCAAATTATTAAAGCGACCGGTGAAGTTGGAAAACAAATTACAGAGAAATTTGCCGGCGAAGTAACTAATTCCTGATTAATATTTTTTAAAATAGTTCCCGGATAAATAGTAAGTTTATCCAACAATTATAAAGCTTTATGAAACTAAAAATCCATTACTTCACTTTATTTATTCTTATTTCAATTTCTTCATTTGCACAGTCTTCTGCAGGATGGCAATCTCTGTTTAATGGAAAAGATCTTAAAGGATGGAAACCATTAAATGGCCATGCAAAATTTGAAGTTGTAAACGGAGAAATAGTTGGTACAACTGTTATGAATGAACCCAATTCTTTTCTTGCAACTGAAAAAGATTATGGCGATTTTATTTTAGAGTTTGAATTTAAACTGGATAATAAAATGAATTCCGGCGTTCAGTTTCGCAGCGAAAGCAATGCTGCTTACCTGAATGGAAGAGTACACGGTTATCAATTTGAAATTGATCCATCTCCCCGTGGATGGACGGCAGGAATTTACGATGAGGCCCGCCGCGACTGGCTTTACCCATTGGAATATAATCCCTCAGCAAAAACTGCTTTTAAAAAAAGTGAATGGAATAAATGCAGGATAGAGTGCATTGGTAATTCTATCAGGACTTTCATCAATGGAAAATCCGCAGCAAATCTTGTTGATGATATCACACCGAAAGGTTTTATAGCATTACAGGTTCATCAAATAAATAAATCCGAAGAAGCTGGAGAAAAAATTTACTGGCGCAGCATACGCATCAAAACAAATGATCTTAAGCCTTCTCCAATGGATGATGTTTTTGTTGTAGATCTTCTTCCCAATAATTTATCAGAACAGGAAAAAAGAAATGGTGTAAAACTTTTATGGGATGGTAAAACAACCAATGGTTGGCGTGGTGCATACAAAGATCATTTTCCTGAAAAAGGGTGGGAGATAAAAGACAATATGTTATCAGTTCTTTCATCAAATGGAAAAGAAGCTGCAAACGGCGGTGACATTGTTACCACGGGAGAGTACGGTGCTTTCATTTTGCAATTCGAGTTTAAAATAACCGATACAGCAAATAGTGGTGTAAAATATTTTGTAACGGAAAAAGAAAATAATGAAGGCTCTGCCATCGGTTTAGAATACCAGATACTGGATGATGCTTTACATCCCGATGCAAAGCTTGGATCTATCGGCAATAGAACGCTTGGCTCTTTGTATGATCTTATTCCTGCTGTTAAAGAACCAAGAGCAAGAAGAAAAATTGGCGAATGGAACAGGGGGATGATCATAGTTCATCCCGATGGAAATACCGAACACTGGCTCAATGGATGGAAAATGTTGGATTACAGAAGAGGGTCGCAATATTTTTATGCGCTTGTAGCAAAAAGTAAATATGAGAAGAGGCCCAACTTCGGTATGGCAGAAAAAGGTCATATTCTTTTACAGGATCATGGCAGCAATGTTTCTTTTCGCAGTATTAAAATTAAAGAACTTAAATAAATAAAATCTTCATCATGAAAAATTCACGCCGTTATTTTATTAAGCAATCTGCATTGGCAGGCGCAGCAGTATTTGCAGCCAAAGCGGGATTCAGCGCAAAAAGTTATAACAGGATCATGGGCTCCAATGATCGTGTTCGGGTTGGGGTAGTTGGCTTTTCTGATCGCCATAAAAGCTCACATGCTCCCAGCTTTATGAATCATTACAAAGATCTGAATTTCGAGATAGTTGCCGTTTCTGATATATGGAACAAACGAAGAGAAGAAGGCGCCGCTTTCTGGAAAGATAAAATGCAGCATGATGTAGTTGCCTGCCGCAACAATGAGGAAATGTATAATAAGAAACTGGTAGATGCTGTATTTGTAAGCACTGCAGATTTTCAACATGCATTGCATGCGATTGAAGCCGTAAATGCCGGCTGCGATGTTTATTGCGAAAAACCATTTGCTGAAACAATGGAAGATAACCGTGCCGCCTTAAAAATTATCAAAGCATCAAACAGAATTGTACAAATTGGATCGCAAAGAAGAAGTGGTGCTAATTATGAAGCGGCTAATCAATTTATCAAATCAGGAAAATTTGGAGCTGTAACAATGGTTGAGTTGACATGGAATGTTAACCAGCCAGGCCGCTGGCGCCGTCCTGCATTACTAAATCAATTAAAAGAAGGAGATACTGATTGGAAAAGATTTTTAATGAACAGGCCTAACGACACTTTTGATCCCAGGAAATATTTGGAGTACCGTTTATTCTGGCCTTACTCATCAGGGATTCCCGGGCAATGGATGAGTCACCAGATTGATACAGTGCATTGGTTCACGGGCCTGCAACACCCCAGAAGCGTTGTTGCTAATGGTGGAATTTATATGTGGAAAGATGGAAGAAAGAACTGGGATACCATGTCTGCAGTTTTTGATTACGGGCCGGCCGCAGATCCATCATCCGGTTTTCAGGTAACCTTTGCATCACGCATGCACAATGGTGATGAGAACCCTGCAGAGATTTATTATTCAAACGGAGGCGAATTAAATTTAAACACTAACAAAGTTTCTTCCAAAGGCGGGCTTACACAAAAAATGGCAGAAGCAATGAACATGAAATCTTTCTTGCTTCCTGATATGAGTTTATCAGAAACTGAAAAAGTTGTTGCAAGCGCAAACACCGGCGGCGATAAACTAACATCCAACCATGTACGCAACTGGATGGAATGTGTCCGCAGCCGCAAAACGCCCAATGCGCCTGTAGAAGCAGGTTACAGCCATTCCATTGCAACCATAATGACGAATGCTGCTGTGCATACCGGCGCCAAAGTAACCTTTGATGAAAAAACACAGGAAGTAATGGCAAACGGAAAAGTTTTTAAATATTAATTTTTACGTACTCAGCTTTTGTGCTGCTATTAAGTCCCGAAGTTTCAGGATCACTCACTTGAACCGCATACCATTATTCAGCAAGGCTTCCACAAGCTCAACCAGAAAACCGAATAATAATTTCAATCTTTTATCCTGAGCGTGTGTGTAAGAGATCGTTTATCAATGCACAATAGATTGTTATGAATAATTGCTGGTAGAAAATACAATTCAAATTATAATACATGAAATTTAATTTTAAATCTCTCTCCATTTTTTTGGCAATAATTTTTTTCAATCTCTCATCATTTGCACAAAAAAATGAAATGATAAAAGTTGTAAAAGATCCTAAGTCAAATAAAATAAATGTAATGGCCGGAGGCAAATTATTCACCAGTTTTTTATATCCCGATACTTTGGAGAAACCTGTTTTATATCCTCTGTTCACCGTGGATGGAACTGATGTTACAAGAGGCTTTCCTTTGCATCCAAAAGCCGGTGATCCTACTGATCATCCTCATCACATCGGCATTTGGTTCAATTATGAAAATGTAAACGGACTGGACTTTTGGAATAATTCCTATGCCATCCCAAAAGAAAAAAAGGGTTTATACGGCTGGATAAAAACGGATAAAATACTTGAAACAAAAAGTGGTGTAAAAGGA
>JBKJSX010000098.1:0-2515 GCA_046594375.1 Chitinophagaceae bacterium | reverse complement strand
ATCCATTTGTTTGCAAAGTTCTCTTATAATGTCAATGTTCTTCCATTCATTATGTCCACCTATGTTATACGTTTCGCCCACTTTTCCTTTATGAAAAATGGTGTCAATTGCTTTTACATGATCTTCTACAAAGAGCCAATCTCTTACATTTTCTCCTTTGCCATAAATGGGCAATGGTTTTTTGTTTAGAATATTATTGATGCAAAGTGGAATTAATTTTTCCGGAAAATGAAAAGGGCCATAATTATTAGAACAATTTGAAATGATAACAGGCAGTTTGTAAGTATGATAAAATACTCTTACAAAATGATCAGATGAAGCCTTGGACGCAGAATATGGACTGCGGGGATCGTAAGCAGTTTCTTCTGTAAAAAATCCTTCATCGCCCAATGAACCAAACACTTCATCTGTTGAAATATGGTAGAATAGTTTATTGCTGTAATCATCTTTCCAAAACTCCTTTGCCACCTGCAACATGGTAACTGTGCCTAAAACATTTGTTTTTACAAAAGCCAAAGGGTCGCTGATAGAGCGGTCTACATGACTTTCGGCTGCACAATGTAAAACCGCAGTAAACTTATGTTCTTCAAATATTTTTTTTATAAGATCAATATCAGTTATATCTCCTTTAATAAAAGTGTAATTGGGTTTATTTTCTATGTCTTTTAAATTTTCAAGATTGCCGGCATAGGTCAGCTTATCAAGATTTACGATCTTGTAGGCGGGGTACTTTGTTACAAATAATCTTGTAAGATGCGATCCTATAAATCCTGCCCCCCCTGTTATTAAAATAGTGTGATCCATATTCGATCTATAGTTTACTTACACTGTTATTTTTTAAAATATATTTTTCACCGCTTTCACTACAAATTCCTTTTCCTTCTTCATCAAATTTTAATTTAATTCCGTGTTCACTTACCCATCCGGATTGTCTTGCAGGGTTACCGATAACTAAAGCGAACGGCAGAACTTCTTTTGTAACCACAGCGCCTGCACCAATAAACGAATATTCGCCAATATTATTTCCGCAAACTATGGTGGCATTTGCACCTATAGAAGCGCCTTTTTTTACAATCGTTTTTTTATATTCATTCTTGCGTACGATAGCACTGCGTGGGTTTATAACATTTGTAAAAACCATAGAAGGCCCAAGAAAAACATCATCCTCGCAAATAACTCCTTCGTAAATAGAGACATTGTTTTGCACCTTTACATTTTTACCAAGCGTAACCCCCGAAGACACAACAACATTTTGTCCGATATTACAATTATCTCCAATAACACATCGCGGCATAATATGACTAAAGTGCCAAATCTTAACGCCGGAGCCTATTTCACAGCCTTCATCTATTATGGCTGTTGGGTGTGCAAAATAATTTTCTTTCATTTCACAATTAAATTGTGCAATATTAAGGAATATCAGTCGGGGAAGTTAGAGAATAGCTATCAATATCCTGTTAATCCATTTAATCCCAAAAATCATGGTTGAGAGAGTTTACCTTTGCGAAATGCATTATGCTTCGGTTGAAAATATCAGTAAATCTTTCGGGATAAGAACACTTTTTAAGAATATTAGCTTTTATGTTGAGGAAGGCGATAAAATTGCTTTTGTGGCAAGGAACGGTACAGGAAAATCTACTTTATTAAAAATTATTGCAGGTCTGGATACACCCGATAGCGGCACTGTATGGGTGCATAAAGACGTTAAGGTTATTATGCTGCAGCAGGATACCGTTTTTGATAATGAAAAATCCATTTGGGATAATGTTTTGAGAATGGATAACCCTATTGTAAAAGTGGTAAAGGAATACGAGATGTATCTTGAAGACGGAGGACATGATGATGATAAACTGCACGACCTTATTGATAAACTCAGCGAATTAAATGCCTGGAATTTTGAAAGCGACCTTAAACAAATTTTAGGGAAATTAAATCTTCATCATTTAAATGAGCCCGTAAAAAATTTAAGCGGAGGACAAAGAAAACGTGTTGCGCTTGCACAGGCGCTTATTGAATCTCAATTGCATGAAGGAAGATGTTTGTTGATATTGGATGAACCGACTAACCATTTAGATGTTGAGATGATAGAATGGCTGGAAAATTTTCTTTCTTCACAAAAAAGCACTTTGTTGTTGGTAACGCATGACCGTTATTTTTTAGATACAGTCTGCAATGAGATAATTGAAATGGATGAAGAAAAGTTGTACGTGTACAAAGGGGACTACGATTATTTTTTAGAACAAAAATCTTTGCGGCAGGAAGTGCAGCAAAGTGAATTGCAAAAAGATAAAAATATTTTTAGAAAAGAACTGGAGTGGATGCGCAAGCAGCCAAAGGCACGAACAACAAAATCAAAGAGCAGGCAGGACGCATTTGTAGATATACAGGATAGGGTCAGTCAGCAAAAAGATGAGCCGGAAGTTTCGTTACAGGTAAAGATGACGAGGCTAGGTGGCAAGGTGATTGAATTGAAAAAAGTTTATAAGAGTTATGGCGATAAACCGATAATGAAAGG
>JBKJSX010000186.1:0-7708 GCA_046594375.1 Chitinophagaceae bacterium | reverse complement strand
CATTTCATTTTTCTTAACTAATTCATCTATATCATCCAACCTGCGAAATTGTTTTTTAATTCGGTAAGATGTGAATTCTGAAAAGTTCAATCCCCTTTTTCCCTCCTTAATATGGTTGTTTAGCCACCAGGCTACGGGCTGAATTTGGTTGTACCAGGGGTAGCGGGTATTGTTACTGTGGCAATCATTACAGGCAATTTTTAAAATTGACCGGATGCTATCAGGTACAGGATATTTAGTTGAAATATCATTTGCGCTGATCCCTTCTGATATGTTTTTTACCGGACGAATAAATTGGATCAGGACAAAAATTATTAAGAGAATAATTAAAATTCTTTTTAAGATTCTTTTCATATTTGCTTATGATTTTTTTGCAAGAGATATTCTGAAATAAAATAATAGAAGCTTAATTTAATTTTTGAATATTTATATAACCTGTAGGATTCTCTTGATGAAATAACATTACTTTCATTAAACACCCCCGATCAACACAATTCCTGTCATCTCTTTTGGAATCGGCAAATGCATTAAGGTTAAAATTGTTGGCGCTATGTCGCCAAGCTTACCCGCTTTTATTTCTCCCCTCCATTCTTTATCAATAATAAAAAACGGAACTAAATTTAAAGTATGTGCAGTGTTTGGAGTTCCATCCTCATTAATCATGTAATCAGCATTGCCATGATCAGCCAATAGCAAAATTATATACCCGTTTTCCAGTGCAAGAGTGATAACTTTCTCCACGCATTTATCAACTGTTTCTGCAGCTTTTATAACAGCATCCCAAACGCCTGTATGCCCCACCATATCTGTGTTTGCATAGTTCAGGCAAATAAAATCTGCAGCCCCCTCCAAACCTCCCCCGTTAGGGGAGCCTTTAGAAATTTCTTTTAGTAATGCATCTGTTAATTCAAATGCACTCATTTCCGGCTGAAGATCGTACGTGGCAACTTTTGGAGATGGGATCATAATTCTTTTTTCACCTTCGAATGGAACTTCCCTTCCTCCACTGAAAAAGAAAGTTACGTGCGGATATTTTTCTGTTTCTGCAATCCTTATTTGTTTTTTATTTTGTTGTGCAAGAATATCACCTAATGTATTTTTAAGATCATCAGTCTCAAAAACAACATTAATGTTTTTAAAAGTATGATCATACCTGCTCATTGTTGTATAATAAAGGGTAAGTGGCTGCATACCAAAATCAGGAAACGGAGTTTGTGTAAGCACTTGTGTTATCTCCCTGCAACGATCTGTACGAAAATTAAAACAGATCACAGCATCGCCATCTTTTATTGATCCATCTACATTTTCATCAATGATGGGTTTTATAAATTCATCGGTAATATTCATCTCATACGACTGTTCCACAGCACCAAAAATATCATTGGTGATCCTGCCTACTCTATTCACTAAAGCATCATAAGCGATCTTAATTCTTTCCCAGCGCTTATCACGATCCATTGAATAATACCGCCCAATAATAGTTGCTATTTTACCGGTTGTACTTTGCAAATGTTCCTGCAGTTCATTTAGAAAGTGAATACCACTTTTTGGATCTGTATCACGACCATCAGTGAATGCATGAATAAATAGATTTTGTAATCCTTCTTCTTTACAGATAGTTGTTAATGCTTTTAAATGATTAATGTGGGAGTGAACACCACCATTGCTTACAAGACCCATTAAATGCAGGGACTTGTCATTATTTTTTGCATAACGTATGGTATTTAAAAGGGCTTCATTTTTTTTAAATTCACCGGTTCTGATCGCCACATTTATCCTTTGTAATTCCTGGTAAACAATTCTTCCTGCACCTAAATTTAAATGACCTACTTCGCTGTTACCCATCTGCCCTTCAGGCAAGCCCACTGCTTCTCCGCAGGTAACTAAAGTAGTATTTGGATACCTGGAATATAATGAGCTAACAAAAGGAACATTGGCATTTTGAATCGCATCGCTTGCTTTTACTTTTCCTACTCCCCATCCATCCATAATGATGAGTATAACTTTTTTCTCTTCCATAATTCAAAGCTAATTTATTACTATTAAACGAAAGCTTACAAAAGTTAGTTGGCACGTTTTTAGCAAAATTGATAGTAGCTAACGAATCAAATGAAAAGTATTCTTACATATTGTTCAATCGTGTTGTTGTTTTTCTTTTCTTCATTTATTTCTGTTGATGAAGTAGTAAGTGCAATTAAAAACGGAAGCGCTTCGCAACTCTCAATATATTTTGATAACACCATTGAAATTACAATAGCCGATAAAAGTAATACGTACAGTAAAAGCCAGGCCGAATTAGTGTTAAAAGATTTTTTTGAAAACAATGTGGTTAAAGACTTTGTGGTTTTGCGTAAAGGAGATAATACAAATGCTCAATTTATTGCAGGTAGATTAAGTACAAAAAATGGCACATATAAAACAACAATATATTTGAAACAAAAAGGCAATAAACAGTTACTACAGGAGTTAAGATTTGAAAAATAATTATGCCTGGATAAATATTTGGTTTGAAAGTTCCTGCTGCATATTGCAGCATTTTTTTGATACTTTTCAAAAGATCATTGTTTAGTTTTGTTGCAAATGAACTACAAAGAGCAACTCACCCTTCTCATAAAAAATGCATTGGAAGAAGATATTGGCAATGGTGATCATTCAACATTAAGTTGTATTGATGCTGATGCAAATGGCGAAGCAATTTTAAAAATAAAAGAGCAAGGTATTTTAGCAGGAATGGATGTGGCAGAAACTATTTTTAATTCTGCGGAACCTGCTGCTGCTTTTACTGCATATAAAAAAGATGGAGATAAAATGCAGTTGGGAGAAATTGCTTTCAAGGTGCAGGCAAAAGTGCATACAATACTTACCTGCGAGAGGCTTGTATTAAATTGTATGCAACGCATGAGCGGCATTGCTACACTAACACATACCTACGTTGAAAAACTTAAAGGCTACAATACAAAACTTTTAGACACACGCAAAACAACACCAAATTTTCGCCTGTTGGAAAAGGAAGCTGTACGCATTGGCGGAGCAACCAATCATCGTTTTGGATTGTTTGATATGATAATGCTAAAAGATAATCACATTGATTATTGCGGCGGTATTGAACCTGCAATTGAAAAAGCAAATGCTTACCTGCAGCAAAAAAATTTGAATCTCGCGATTGAAATTGAAACAAGAAGTATTGATGATGTAAAAACAGTTTTGAGAGTTGGAAAAGTTAACCGGATAATGCTGGATAATTTTACACCACAACAAATAAAAGAAGCCTTGCAACTTATTAATAAAAGATTTGAAACAGAAGCAAGCGGCGGAATAAATCTTGATAATATTACTGAATATGCGGCAACAGGTGTAGATTATATTTCCAGCGGAGCCATTATTCACCAGGCTAAAAGTGTGGACCTAAGTTTGAAGGCACAAATACTTTAAAGGATACTATGTCAAAGAAAAAATCAAATACATCCGGCCTTGTTTATTCAACCAATCCAAATTTTAAATTACCGGAAGAAAATATTGATGATGTAGAAACGCTTCCTCCATCGCAACAAAATTTATGGATAAGGTTAGATGCAAAACAACGGGCAGGTAAAGTAGTTACTTTGATTCAGGGTTTTGAAGGTAAAGAAACTGATCTTGAAGAGCTTGAAAAAAAGCTGAAATCTTTTTGTGGTACAGGCGGCTCTGCAAAATATAATGAAATAATTATACAGGGAGATAACCGGGATAAAGTTTTGCAATGGCTCCATAAGCAAGGTTTTGCAAAAGCAAAAAAGATATAAAACCGACAGGTTACCTTTTGCAAGTTGGGGGTATTTTATAATTAACACAGGTTGCTGAAACATTTTTAACGTTTATCCGTTTTTAATTTAGTTTTACATAGTGAATAACATGGTATCAAAAATATCGGAAGGAGTAACCATAAGTGTTGAGACATTTTATCAGCCTGACCACAGCAACCCTGTTAGCAGTGAGTATATGTTTGCTTACCGTATTACCATTGAGAACAATAATTCTTTCCCCGTAAAATTATTGCGCAGGCACTGGTATATTTTTGATAGCGACAGCACACATCGTGAAGTGGAAGGGGAAGGCGTTATTGGCAATCAGCCCGAAATTAACAGCGGCGAAAAATACCAATATATAAGCGGTTGCAATCTGCGTACAGAATTAGGCAGAATGCACGGCACTTACTTTATGGAAAACCTAAATAGCAAAAAGAACTTCTACGTAAATATTCCCGCCTTCGAAATGATAGTCCCTTTCAAATTGAATTAACTCCTTATTTTTTTTCTATACATACCGGGTTACCCTTCTCATTTTATTCTTTTTAAAAGATTTACTTTAACCCTATTATTAGCTAACTAACATGTTACCCTATTACTGGCATTCTTTTCTAACCTGCATTTAAGCATTTTTTTTTAAGAGAGAGTATACTTTATAGTATTCAAATGATATACTTCTGTGGTATAATTATAGGTCTTTTTTCGTATAAATCTTTTTCATAAAACTCCGCTTACAATAATTTTTTTATTACATATTAATGCAACAAGTAGCATTTATTTTCAGAATGGAAAAGTTATACTTCTGTGATAATTTTTGGGCATTATGTGCTTCTCTTTGTAATCACGTTTACAATTATTAATAATATCAAAAAATATACAAAGAAAAAAGGAGTAAAAATATTTGCTGATACAAAATGGGGAAGTAAATTATTATTTAGCAGCAACGTGAGGGCTCCCCATCCTGCTACAATAACGATTGTAGTGTAATTAACAAAAAGTCGCTGAGTAGCTGCCATAAAAATCAGTTATCAAAATATAGATTCTCATTTTTTTTTAATCGGCAAACATCAGCTTTAGCGGTGGAAGCCACAAAATTTACAACATGAAAAAAGTATTTCTAATCGCACTAATTACATCGTTTTTTTTCTCCTGTAATAAAGGATTAAAATCCACCCCTGATCATGATAATGATCTTACAAAAAAAGAAAAAGAAAAAGACAAAGACAAGGACAAGGACGGTGACAATGGCAACAACAACACTGGCTATATTTATACCAGCACCAATTCCACTTCCGGTAATGCCATCATTGCTGTAGCACGGCACAATGACGGTACGGTAAATGAAATAAATAAATCTCCTTATTCAACAGGCGGTTTTGGAGATGCGGCAGAAGGAGACTTTGATCATCAGTGGGCATTAAGAATTGTAGGCGAGTATTTGTTAGCCGTTAATGCCGGAGGCAACCCTGTTAACAGCAGCGTTTCTGTTTTTAAGATAAATAAAGCAAATGGTCATTTATCACAGGTAGATCAAAATCCCTCAACACCCGCTATGGACAATATAGACTCCCGCGGTGTACGTGCTGTTTCAATTGCTTCTAAAGTTATCAATGGAACCAATTGGATATTGGTAGGAAATCAATTTGCAAATCCTAATTATCAAAAAAATCCGCCACAGGCATTTGGCTTTCCTGTTGTAACAACCCCGTTGCGCAATGTTGTTGTGTTTACATTTAACCAATCAAATGGTTTGTTGAGCTTTCATAACATTGGCGCCACTTATTCCGATGGTACTTATGGCGGGCCATGTACTGTAGAATTTAATTCAACAGGAACTAAGGTAGCCGTGTCAACATGGGGCATACCACATTTTGATGCGCCGGACGCTGACCTTACCTTGCAAAAGCCCGGAAGATTGTACATCTACAATTTTGCCGCAGGCAATCTGTTGCAAACGGGTTTATACCAGGAGACGGGAGTTTCCGGCAATATTGGTCTTTCGTGGAGCCCGAATGATATGTACGTTTACTTGGCGAATTTCAATCTTCACTCTTCAAAAGAAAATAATAGCCTTACGGTGCATGATGGAACTACTGCAGCAAAAGTTCAAAACTTTGGTACTAGTGATAGAAATGATGAAGCCTGCTGGACATGGGTTAGCCTTGACAAACGAAAGCTGCATGTAGCGAGTTTTACAAGCAATGCTGTAAGCACTTTCGATATTGGCGCCAATAATCTATTGTCGGTATCATTAAATCCAAATTTTGTTATTCGCAGCGGGGTTCCGCTTGTCGACACAAAAGATATGCACGAAGCTGATGGTTATTTGTTTGTGTCAGGAGCATTTAAAAGCCACTCAATATCTACCTTCAGAAGAAATGCAAGCACCGGAGCATTAACAGAAATTCCTTCTTCTCCTTATTTCATTCCTTCTGTTGCAGGAAAAACTCCTGAGCAGGTAGCTTTTATGGGCTTAACAGGATTTGATAAAAATCAAGATCTTAAATGATTGACAAGTTATGGTAGCATTCCATCTAAAAATTAATAACCAGGTTATCCAATGTTGAAATAACATTTATAACGCAAACACAATACTGGCAAAGTTTTATAAGTTCATAATTAAAAGCGCAGGGGAACATTTCTCTGCGCTTCCTTTCATTCAAATTAAAAAGTATTTAATCTCTTTATAATTATTAAATAAATCAAAAAATCATGACAACACGAACACAAAATGAAAGTGGCGCAAAACTGGAAATGCTCGGTGCATTATTGGTACGCTACACCCTGGTAATAATTTTAATATGGGTGGGCTTTTTAAAATTCACTATTTATGAAGCCGAAGGCATTAAAGGCCTTGTATCAAATAGTCCACTTCTATCATGGGCCTATAATATAATGAGTGTGCCGGCTTTTGCACAGGTGCTGGGTGTTGTTGAAATTTTGCTTGGCGTATTAATTGCAATTAAGCCCTACGCACCACGGGCTTCTTATTATGGCAGCATTGGGGCTATTATAATGTTTATAATAACGCTAAGTTTCCTGTTAACCACGCCTGGTATTTTACAACCTGGCTATGCTTTTCCTGCTCTTTCGCCCATGCCCGGTCAATTTCTTGCAAAAGATCTTTTACTTTTGGGCGCAGCAATATACACAGCCGGTGAAGCATTAAAAGCATATCACAGGCAAAACTTAAAACTGATAAATACCGTATAGATATAATCAGGATCAAAGAGAAAGAAAAAATCATTTTTATGGAGTATAATAAACTAACAAAGGAAGAAGAAAGAGTGATCATTAACAAAGGAACGGAGCGGCCATTTACAGGAGAGTATACTGATAACAAACTATCGGGTACTTATGTTTGCCGCAGGTGCAATGCGCCACTTTATCGGTCAAAAGATAAATTTGATTCACACTGCGGATGGCCAAGTTTTGACGATGAAATTCCAGGTACTGTAAAACATTTGCCCGACGCTGACGGCAGCAGAACAGAAATTGTTTGTGCCAGTTGCGATGCACATTTAGGCCATGTTTTTACAGGAGAAAGATTCACAGAAAAAAACACAAGGCATTGTGTTAACTCCATCTCGATGAAATTTATCCCGGAATAAAAAGTAGTCATTACCCATTAAGTCCTTAGTTAATGAGTTATAATTATTATTGACCTATTGACTTTTAATGCCCCCCGACTATTACCTTGGTTTATATTTTGATTGGCTATAAATTTCTCTTGCATCGGTTTTCATTAATTGCTGCAAACTCATTTTAGGATTTTTTTCTACCAATTTTTTTACGATCTGCCACCCACTGAAAGCGCCGATGTTACCAGGTGAGCCTTCGCCAAGTTCCTGCGTTTTCGGGCCTTCATCAATATAATTTTTTACAATGTTCTGGTCAGTATTATTCAGTAGGTCATTGTTTAA
>JBKJSX010000140.1:0-3292 GCA_046594375.1 Chitinophagaceae bacterium | reverse complement strand
ATATTTCGCAAAAACAATGGAATTGTTTTGTGCACTTACTTCATTTTCGATGGATAAAAAAAATAGTAGGACTACAAATATCTTCTTATAAAACATCCTGCAAAATTAACTGAATTGGTGCGGCGATCAATTTACATCGGTTGCGAGAAATGCCTGAATTTTATTGAATGAATAGTGTAAAGGGAAAGTGAAAATCTATCTTAAATCCAACTTTATCTGCAACTCATCAAACTGTTTGTCATCAATGGTTGAAGGCGCATCTATCATTACATCTCGTCCACTATTATTTTTTGGGAAGGCAATAAAATCACGAATTGATTCGCTTCCGCCGAGGATAGCACAAAGCCTGTCGAAACCAAAGGCTATGCCGCCATGCGGAGGAGCGCCGTATTCAAAGGCACCCATTAAGAAACCGAATTTATGTTGGGCTTCTTCTTTGCTCATCCCAAGCGCTGCAAACATTTTTTCCTGCAGGTCTCTTTGAAATATTCTTATGGAACCGCCCCCAATCTCGTTTCCGTTCAACACCATATCGTAAGCATTAGCTTTGATATTTTTATAAGGATGCTCCAGATATTTTTCTGCATCTTTTATTAGGGGATCGTTATCAATCATTACCGAAATGTGCTCTGGCTTTGGCGAAGTGAACGGATGATGCCTTGCCACCCAGCGATTGCCTTCTTCATCATATTCAAACAAAGGAAAATCAGTTACCCATAAAAGTTTGAACTCTTCAGGTTTGCGAAGTCCTAATTTTTCAGCCATGTATAAACGCAGATCGCTGATAGATTTTCTTGTACGTTCTTCTTTGCCGGCTAAAATTAAAATAAGATCGCCGGATTTTGCATTGCAGTAACCAGCAAAAGCTTTTAATTGTTCTTCATTAAAGAATTTATCAAAGCTGCTTTTATAAGTTCCATCGGCATTTACTTTTATAAATGCTAGTCCTCCCATTCCAATCTGAGGACGCTTAACCCACTCAATTAATTCATCCGTTTGTTTTCTTGAATAATCACTGCAGCCCGGAACTGCAATGGCAACAACTGTTTCAGCATCATCAAAAACTTTAAACCCTGTGCCCCCATCCCCTAAAGGGGCGCCACCCTTAACTTTGCCTTCTACTTTTAGGTTGGCAACTTTCATATCAAACCTTATATCGGGTTTGTCATTTCCATAATTCCACATGGCATCTTCCCAAGTCATGCGTTCAACTTTTTCGGAGTAATCAATATTTTTTACTTCTTTAAAAATTGATTTAACCATGCCTTCAAACATTTGCAAAATATCTTCCTGCTGCACAAATGCCATCTCGCAATCTATCTGTGTAAACTCGGGCTGGCGATCTGCTCGCAAGTCTTCATCACGAAAGCATTTTACTATCTGATAATAACGATCGTAACCGCTTACCATCAGCAACTGCTTAAATGTTTGTGGCGATTGCGGCAATGCATAAAACTCACCAGGATTCATACGTGAAGGCACAACAAAATCTCTTGCACCTTCCGGCGTTGATCTTATTAAGAATGGCGTTTCAATATCCATGAAATTATTTTGGTGTAAATAATTTCTTGCGGCACGGTTTACGGCATAGCGCAATTCTAAATTTTTCTTAACAGCATTTCTTCTTAGATCAAGAAAACGATATTTCATTCTTATGTCATCGCCGCCGTCAGTATCATCCTGTATCGTGAATGGAGGCACTGCGGATTTATTTAGAATTATAAATTCTGAAACAACAATTTCAATATCTCCTGTTGCGATATTTTTATTTTTATTGCTGCGCTCATTTACTTTTCCTTTCACCTGCAAAACAAATTCTCTTCCCAAAGGGTTTGCATCAAGATCAGCATTCAATGTTTCTGAAAATAATAGTTGTGTTATACCATATCGATCACGCAGGTCAATAAAAGTTATGCTGCCGAATTTGCGAATGGTTTGTACCCAGCCGGCAAGCGTCACTTCTTTATTTAGATCTTCGATCCTTAATTCACCGCAAGTGTGTGTTCTGTACATTTTTATTTTTATTGTTTGCCATAATAGCGCTAAGGCTCAAAGTTTCACAAAGAAATATTTTGAGTTCCTTGATGGCTTTGTGTATTTGTGATAATGTTTTTTAATGATGCCAATTAGTATGCCGATGAACTGAGTGACACAACGATGATGCTATGAAACACAAATGCCTGTTAACAAAAAACAACTTCAAATTTTTATAAGCCGCAAAGATAAGAAAGAATGCCACGTTGATTTACATAGTTTCGAGAACGTGTTTATGCATTGGCCTCCACAGTAAATAATAATACGCTAAAATTAGTATGCCAATGGTGAAAGGAATTAGCGCCAGGTATTTGTAAGTGATGCTGCCATAAGCAGTGATTGCATCGAATTGAAAAAATTCGCTGATCATCCAGTAGGCGTTGGCAGAGATCCAAAAAACGATGGCGATGTTGTGGCAAAATTCACTCATGTATTTCCTTGTTCTGTAGGAAATGATAATTGCAATTATCAAGGTAGGAAATATCATTGCAATGCCGAGGGGGCGCCAAACCATGCACCAGCTTATATCTTTTAGAAGCCAGAAAACAATGTGCAGGTTTTCCATTTTGCGGTAACGGAGAGGAATAGCATAAAAAGGCTCACTATTTTTTTGCTGTTGTTGCTCTAGCGGATATGCATCGTTCATTTTTGTTTGCAATTTATTTTAAAATAGCTGTAAAAATATGGGCATTATTAATACATCAATTTTTTTAAAAAGTAGATTTAAAAAATGAACCCGGAAGGTTTAAAACCTTCCGGGATATTAACGCTTGATGTTACTTTAGATTTTTCCCCGTTATTTTACAACATTCACTCTTGCACCTTCGCTGTGTGCGGTAAACTCCGGTGCGTACAAGCATTGAATAGTAGTGACGCCGTTACTAAAATTGCCGGCGTGTGTTACAAACATCGGGTACTCAAAAACGTATGTGCCTTTGTTCAAATAATTAAAAAAGAAATTAGTGCTTGCATCTTTCGTGCTTTCATAATATCCAAGTCCGCCCTGGTATTTGTATTGACTGATAACATTTACAGGCTCCATGCATGCGGCTCTCATATCTTTCATGTGAACGTATTCCATATCACGATCAACACGCAATTCAATTCGCACTTTTATTTTATCGCCAACTTTTACCTCACCCCCCAGAGGAACCAACACCTCACCACGGTCAGTATTTTTTACTATGAATAATTTTTTACTCAGCTTAAGTGGCGTTTCCGCAAAAGTTATTTTGTCGAGATTTTCGAAGTATTGCCA
>JBKJSX010000095.1:0-4796 GCA_046594375.1 Chitinophagaceae bacterium | reverse complement strand
ATTCGCAGCATACTGTGAGATGCCTTTTGCGGAGTAAGATTTGTTGGACTTATAAAATAAATTGAATCCGAAGTTTTAATATCAGGATTCCAGTTAAAGAACAAATATCCGCTATGGCTCCAGTAAAGATTGGATGGTGATGTTCCAATCCATTTAGGATCACGCATGATAAGATCAACCGTTAAAGAATCGATCTTCGATTGGCAAATGCCCTTGACACAAATAAAAATAAATAAGATAAAAAATATTTTTTTCATACAGTATTATTAAAAAGAATTGGTGAGCAAAATAATCAATCAGGATGAAGTTATTTGAGAAGTTTTTCAAACTTTCTTAATTCATCTGTTTCTGTTGCAGAAAGCAGATCATTGTTATCATATTTTGATTTAAGAAACAGAACCCTTTTATGATGCGGATATTTTGTAAGAATTGTTGTCATTATTTTTCCCAAACTTTCATCTTTTTCAAACATCGGTTTATTTTCAGGCAATTCCGATTTACTTCTTGTTGGCATTTTTTTTATGATAGCTTCAAGCGTGGCAAGCTTGCCGGTCTGTATGTTCTCAATTTGAGATGCTTTGCTTTTTAAGCCTTCTAATTGTTTTTTGCTAAGGCTGCCGCGTTGCATGTATTGTTTGTAAAGGCTTATCACAAATGATGAAATAGGGTACGCTGTAATGCACTCTTCAAGAACATCATTAACGATGTCTAGTTCTTTTTTCCTATCATTTAGTGAACGTGTCATTTGCCGCTAAAAAAATTTACATATTTATTTTATATACTTTTTAAAAAATTCGATCGTTCGGTTGTGAGTGTATGTGTAAACTCTTCATAAGAAATAAGTGATAATTGCCTATTGCCAGTTATCTATTGCCAATTCTCTATTGCATTTTCAATCTTACAAAAGCTTCCATAGCGGCATATTGTGTCAATCCCAGTTGTCCGTAAAGTTTAGCTGTGCTTGCATTTCGCTCTTCGGCTCTTTGCCAGAACTCCCTGTTGTCATCACCCTGGTATGGAACACTATCTTTTTGTGACTGATGAATAAATATACCATACCGTTTTTTTCTTACCTGGTCAGGGCTCATCGGTATCGCCATTTCAATTTCTGTGATATCCCATTCCTGCCATGCCCCTTTATATAACCATATCCAACAATCGTCTATCCATTTATCTCCTTCTGCTTTTATTCTGGTGACCGCTTCGATAACTACATCAAGACATACTTTATGTGTACCATGCGGATCTGCAAGATCGCCAGCACAAAAAACCTGCTGAGGTTTTATGTTCCGCAAAAGATCCATCGTTAATTTAACATCTTCTTCTCCCATAGGATTTTTTTCAATAGTGCCTGTTTCATAAAAAGGAAGATTCATAAAATGTATTTGTTCCTCTGTTAATCCAACATATTTTGCAGCCGCTCTTGCTTCGCAACGGCGTATCAATCCTTTAATGCTTCTTATTTCTTCGCTGTCTTTTTCGGTGGATTTTTTTGAATTTAAAAATGCTGTTGCATCATCAAGAATTTTTTTGCTCTTTGTGTCATCAATACCAAAAATATTTTCGAAACCTACAGCAAAGTCAATGAACCTTGTAACAAATTCATCGGTAACTGCAATGTTGCCACTGGTTTGATAACCTACATGTACTTCGTGTCCCTGATCGTGCAGTCGCATGAAAGTGCCACCCATGCTTATAATATCATCATCGGGATGTGGAGAAAAGAGCAAAACTTTTTTTGGGAATGGGTCACTTCTTTCCGGGTGATTTGCGTTTGATGTTTTTGGCTTTCCTCCAGGCCATCCGGTTATGGTATCACGAAGCATATAATACACTTCAAGATTTATTTCATACGCATCACCTTTTTCGGTTAGCAAATCACTTAAACCATGATCATTGTAATCAATATTGGTGAGGCTTAAAACAGGTTTATTTAATTTTAATGATAGACTGATAACAGCACTCCGAACCATCTTCGGAGTCCAATCACACTCACCTGTAAGCCAGGGAGATTTAAATCTTGTTAACTCACTTGCTGCACCTTCATCAATAACAAACGTGCAATCATCATGATTTTGAAGAAGCGATGCAGGCACATCTTCTGTATCATCATCTTCAACAGTTTTTTTAATTACCGGCGCTTTGTTTTGTCCCCACGCCATTAAAATAATTTCTTTTGATTTCAAAATGGTGCTGATGCCCATCGTTATAGCCATACGCGGTACCTGCGAAATATTTCCAAACTCATGAGAATTGGCAAGGCGTGTAGAGTTGTCTAATGTTATCAGCCTTGTTTTTGAATAGATGGCTGAACCCGGTTCATTAAAACCTATATGACCATTGATGCCGATCCCAAGAATTTGCAGATCTATTCCACCTGCGGCCTTAATTTTTCTTTCATATTCCAATGCATGTTCTTTTACTTTTTCTTTTGGCAACATACCATCCGGTAAAAAGTAATTGTTGGGATCGATATCGGTTTGCTCAAATAAATATTTTCTCATAAAATAATGGTAGCTCTGCAATGCATTTGCTTCCATGGGATAGTACTGGTCTAGATTAAAAGTGATCACATTTTTAAAACTTAATCCTTCCTGCTTGTGCATGCGCACCAATTCAGCATATAGAGTTTTTGGTGTAGAACCTGTTGCCAAACCTATAACACATTTTACGCCCTTTGCTTCTTTTTCTTTTATGAGATCAGCAATTACATTGGCAACATATATTGAACCTTCCTTTGTAGAAGGAAATATTTTTACCGGGATTTTTTCTAATGAATCTGTTAGATCAATTCTTGGGCGCATAGAGTTGGTTTTAGTTTGGTGTCAATCCATAGTGGGCAGATACCTTTTAAAATATTTCTGTAATTATTCTTTATTCAAACTTACAACTTCTTCATTTTTAAAATCATTTTTTGTAAATGATAAAATATTCAACAAATTTTTTTATTTACTCATTTACCATGGGGCAAGAATATTTTTTTTTCATAATTATTTATTTAAAACCGGCAATACAATTTTAGAATTATTTGTACCATCATAATACACCCTGATAATTGCTTTTTTAAAATCTTTTTCATTAGCACCCGGTATTCGCATAAATTTTTGCGGGTTTAGATCAACTAAAGGAAACCAACTGCTTTGTACCTGCACCATTATTCTATGTCCTTTTTTAAATGTATGCGCCACATCATTCAATTCAAATTTTACTTCTGTTATTTTATTTGGGGTAAAGGCTTCAGGATTTTCATAACTGTTTCTGAATTTCCCTCTCATTACTTCTGCTCTTACTAATCTTTGAAAACCTGCCATGGATGTGCCTCTCGGCGCACCTACCGGAGTTATTTCACTGTCAGGTAACACATCAATAACTTTTACAATAAAATCGGCATCAGTTCCTGATGTGGTTACGAAAAGATCAGCCATGATTTTGCCTGTTAAAGTAATGTCATTGCTCAGCGTATCTGTTTCAAAAAATATTACATCAGGTCTGTTGGCAGCAAAGCGCTGGTCTTCTATCATGTATTCATTATTCCTGCTGCGGTAAATCCCGTTGGTGTAGGGAACAGGTTTTTTAGGATCGCTTATGTATTCTGAAAACGAGTTTGTAGTTTGTAAGTTGTGGTTTGTAGTTGTGAAAGATAATTTTTGATCACTGTTAAAAAATAAATTAGTTGCTGTTACATTTTGTGGAGGCCATGTAGTATAACTTTTCCATTGGTTAGTTCCTGTTTCAAAAACGGTAGCTTCTGCTGCTTTAAAATCCCCTTTTTCTTTTAAATAGAAATTAAAAAATTTTATTTCAAGAGAATCCTGGAAATATTTGCTGGTGTTACTTCCAAAATCATAGGTTCCAAACTTGTTCCATTCACCGGAAGCCCATGCACCATGCGTCCAGGGTCCCATAACAAGCTTAGTATTATTTTGCGAACTTTGTTTTTCAATTGCTTCGTAGGTATGCAACGATCCAAAAAGATCTTCTGCATCAAACCAGCCACCAACCACCAAAGTAGGGATCGTAATATTTTTTAAATGCTGACGGATATTTCGATCTTTCCAGTACTTGTCATAAGTATCGTGTTCAAGGTATTCGTTCCAGATATAACTTCTATGGTTAAAATACTTTTCTGACTGCGTGTTTTTTAACGGACCTAAGTTTAAGAAAAACCTGTATGCATCCGTCCGGTTAGCATTAAACATTTCTTCTCCATAATCCTCCACAAGCCTTTTTCTTTCTTTGCCGTAGTAATTCATAAAATCAAAATTATCCAATAGAAAAAAAGCGCCGTTATGATTGGCATCATCACCAACAAACTCATCAGTTACCGGTGCCTGCGGGCTTACTGCTTTTATTGCAGGATGTGCACCTGGCAGGGATGTGGTGGCATAAAACCCGGGATAAGAAATGCCCGAAATGCCTACACGACCATTATTATTTTCAATATTTTTTATAAGCCAGTCCACCGTATCGTAGGTGTCGCTGCTTTCATCTACATCCGTTTTTAATTTTTTGTTGGGAATATTTGGCGTTACTTCAAGATTAATTCCCTCACTCATATACCGTCCTCGTACATCCTGCATCACGAGTATATAATTTTCTTTTACGTACGCCATATAATGGTTACCCCAAAATTTTGAAAATTTATCCTCACCATACGGGGAGCTTGAATAAGGTGTGCGGTTGATAAGAAACGGATGCTTTTCTGTTTTATTTTTTGGAATGTAGACGGCTGTGAATAGTTTTATTCCATCTCTCATAGCTATCTGCCTTTCAATTTTAGTATAATTAGTTACAAA
>JBKJSX010000162.1:0-4628 GCA_046594375.1 Chitinophagaceae bacterium | reverse complement strand
AAAACAAGACATTTAAAAATTCATGGGTGCACAGATTATAAAATGGACAATCATTTATCAGTTTATGGCGCTGATGCGATCGCGATACAACAAATGATGGAAACAGATATTTCATTATCAGAAAAAATTCATGCAATGTATCCTTATACAAAAGCTGAAATAAAATGGTTTGTTGAAAAAGAAATGGCGCTTACCATAGAAGATATTTTAGCAAGAAGATTACGTTTGCTTTTCCTTGATGCAAGGGCTGCAATGGAAGCTGCGCCATTGGTAGCAGAAATGCTTGCATCGCTTACAGGTAACGATGCGCAATGGGAGCAGCAACAATTGGAGGATTTTAATAAACTGGCAAAAGGTTATTTAATTAATTTATAAACAAAATAATTGTATGACTCCTTTTCTATCAGAATTGCTTGGTACAATGTTTTTAATCGTTTTAGGTGATGGCGTTGTAGCCAATGTTGTACTGCATAAAACTAAGGGTAACAACAGTGGCTGGATGGTAATAACATTTGGCTGGGCAATGGCAGTATTCGCAGGTGTTTATGTAGCATCCAAAGGCAGTAGTGCACACTTAAATCCTGCAGTAACACTGGGTATGGCTGCGTTTAATAATTTTCCGTGGAGTAATGTTCCCATTTATCTAGCAGGACAATTTACCGGCGCTATGATGGGCTCTGTGCTTGTTTGGCTTGCTTACCGCCAGCATTTTGATGAAACAAATGATCCGGCTTTGCAATTGGCAACATTTTGCACATCGCCTGCCATAAGAAATAATTTTCACAATCTTATTACAGAGATAATAGGCACATTTATTTTTATGTTAGGTGTATTATTCATTTCAAAACCTACCAACTCTTTAGGCACTTTGGATGCTTTACCCGTTGCCTTATTAGTATTGGGCATTGGATTATCATTGGGCGGTGGAACAGGATATGCTATTAATCCTGCAAGAGATTTGGGTCCAAGAATTATGCATGCCATCTTACCAATAAAAAATAAAGGAACCAGTGATTGGAGTTACAGTTGGATACCGGTTGTGGGACCGATTGTTGGTGGATTACTGGCAGCATTTATATTTAAAGCGTTTATTCATTTATAAATATATTATGCGTTTGGTTTGCATTCTGTTAATTACTGCATTCATCGTTTCATGCAACAACACTATGAAGACTTCTAAAAACAAAATTCCATTTGCCAACAACATTGTTATTGCCCATCGTGGTGCATGGAAGAAAAATAATTTTCCCGAAAATTCTATCGCATCTCTTAAACATGCAATTGAATTAAACTGCGCCGGTTCCGAATTCGATGTACGAATGACAGCAGATGATTCATTGATTATAAATCATGATCCCAACTATAACAAACTCCAAATTGAAAAAACAAATTATGCAGATTTGATTGCCTTCAAACTTTCTAATGGAGAAGAATTGCCAACATTAAGAGAATATATTATTGCGGGAATTGAAAATAATATTTCTACAAGATTGGTTTGCGAAATAAAGCCATCCACAATCAGCAAAGAAAGAGGACAAGCAATTGCAGCGAAAGTAGTGAGACTGGTAAAGGATCTTAAAGCACAGCAGATGGTTGTGTACATCAGCTTTGATTATGACATTCTGAAAAAAATAGTTGAGATAGATCCCCAAATAATAACACAATATCTGGATGGAAATAAAACTCCGGAAGAATTAAAAGCGGACGGCATTAGTGGCGTCGATTATAATTTTTCTGTTTTTAAAAACCATCCTGAATGGATAGAAAGAGCTAAGAAAAATAATATTTCTTTAAATGCGTGGACGGTAAATGATGTTTCAGAAATGAAATGGTTACTTGTAAATAACTTTGATTTTATAACCACCAATGAACCGGAATTATTATTTGAAACAATTGAGAAGTCGTCAAATTAAATCTCAAAATTATTCTGCACATAATAGGTTAAACTCTGTGAAAATTCTCTGCTAAATAATGCTTTACTTGTTTATGAAGGGCCTTACTTAACGGAACTAATGGCAAGCGCAAAACATTTTCTATGATATCAAGCTCTGCTAAAAATGCTTTTACCCCTGCAGGATTATTTTCTGCAAATAAAAGATCATTTCCTTCCAGACATTTATAATGCAACAATCTTGCACCATTCAAATCATCATGCAAGGCAAGACGCACCATTTCAGAAAATTCTTTCGGAAAACAATTTGCAACAACACTTATCACGCCATCCATACCACATGCTATCAATGGAAGTGTAAGATGATCATCTCCGCTTACTACTAAAAATCTTTCGGGCCTGTCTTTTAAAATATGCATGCACTGTATCATGTTTCCACTTGCCTCTTTTATCCCCCAGATATTTTCAACTTCTTCAGCCAGTTTTAAAGTTGTAGAGGCATGCATATTACTTCCCGTTCTGCCCGGCACATTGTATAATATTACTGGCTTTGGTGACGCTTCTGCCAATGCTTTGTAATGAAAAAAAATCCCTTCCTGGGATGGTTTATTGTAATATGGGCTTGCACTTAAAACTGCTGCAGCTTTATGTAAAGGATAAGTTTCCAAACATCTGCAAACCTCTTTTGTACTGTTGCCTCCAATGCCTACCACAACAGGTACACGGTCTCTTACAACATCATAAGTAAAATAGATAACAGCATTTTTTTCTTCTTCTGTTAATGTAGGCGTTTCTCCAGTAGTACCGAGTGTAACTAAATATTCACAACCATTATCAATATCATAGTTTATTAATTTTTCCAGGGCGTTAAAATCAATTTCAAAATTCTCCTTGAATGGAGTTATCAAGGCTACACCTGTTCCCTTTAAAAGATTTCTTAAAGACATTCTCTTTTTATATTTACGATGTTTGATTTGCGATGTATGATGTACAATGTTTTTTGTTTCTTGTTTCTTGTTTCTTATTTCTTATTTCTTATTTGTTATTCCCTTTGCTTACTGCTTATTCCTTATCGCGAATTGGTTCAGCTTTCTTCCCAAAATCCCATCTTCCCAAATTTTTCAATGCGCTGATTTATCCTTTCATCCGCGGGTATACTTTTTAATTCTTTTATAACCGGGATCAGATATTGTTTTAAATGTTGTGCGGCTTCGTCATAATTCCAATGAGCGCCACCAAGAGGCTCTTCAATTATTCCATCCACTAATCCAAACTTCAACATATTATCAGCAGTTAATTTTAATTGGTCAGCAGCTACTTCTTTTTTTTCCCAGCTACGCCAGAGAATAGTGCTGCAATTCTCTGGAGAGATAACAGTGTACCAACTATTCTCTAACATAAAAACCCTGTCTCCTACGCCAATACCTAAAGCCCCGCCGCTTGCGCCTTCGCCTATTATCACGCAGATAACAGGAACCTTTAAGCGTATCATTTCATAAATATTGCGGGCAATCGCTTCTCCCTGTCCACGTTCCTCCGCTTCAAGTCCGGGGAATGCACCGGGAGTATCTATTAATGTAATTACAGGTTTATTAAATTTTTCTGCAAGTCGCATTAAACGCAATGCTTTTCTATAGCCTTCAGGATTTGCCATACCAAAGTTTCTGTATTGACGCATTTTGGTATTGGTACCTTTTTGCTGACCAATTATCATGATGGTTTCGCCATCTATCTGTGCAAACCCGCCCACCATTGCCTTATCATCTTTTACATTTCTGTCGCCGTGCAGTTCAACAAAGTTGGTACACATCTTATCGATATATTCAAGTGTATAGGGTCTGTCCGGGTGACGGCTCAATTGAACTTTTTGCCAGGGCGTAAGATGCTCAGTAATTTCTTTTCGTTTTACAAGAATCCCATCTTCCAATTGTTTTATCAAAGGCTCGTAATCCATCTTAGGATTTTTTGACGCCAACCTTTGGTTATCCTCAATATGCTCATACATTTCCTTTATGGGTTGCTCAAATTCCAGGAATTGTCTTTTAAAAATTTCTGCCATAGTTAAATATCAAAATGTAATTTACAAAATATGGTCAAGGTAACATACCAATCAAATGTAGCAACAAAAATAAATTTGATTTTTTTACAGAGCAGATGAATTAAGAACTTTTATTTTGCTATCTTGCGCTCCCGAAAATGGAAACATTGAGGGAATTACGGATCGGTAGTTCAGTTGGTTAGAATGCCGCCCTGTCACGGCGGAGGTCGCGGGTTCGAGTCCCGTCCGGTCCGCTTAATAGAACAACAAAAATCATCAAATCCCTGCAAACACTACGTTTGCGGGGATTTTTGTTTTAGCACTTCAACAAAAAAACACATAAAATCTTAGATAAAAAGTGACCTATTCGGTGACCTATTTTTTAAAAATAAAGAGGTCACCAAAAAACGTTGAAACCCTTTGCTGGTAAGGATTTTGTGGATAAATAGTTCTTGCAAAATGCCTATAAATTTTGTAAATTACATCATCACTTAAACAGGTCACCAGATGTCTAAAACTTTCTCCCTTCTCTTCTATTTGAAGAAAGCAAAAACCGACAACACAGGTAAAGCTCCAATCTATTGCCGAATAACTGTAGATGGTCAGCGCAGCGAATTATCAATCAAAAGAAATGTAGAACCTTCCAGGTGGAATACTGAAAAAGGTTATGTACGTGGCACTACAGAAGATGTCCGAAGT
>JBKJSX010000175.1:0-7058 GCA_046594375.1 Chitinophagaceae bacterium | reverse complement strand
CAAACTATATTAGGTTAAAGCAATCTAAAATTATTTTTCAGTTGAATCCATTTTAAATTCTATTTTTTTCTTAAACTGCTGCAGGATAATTTGATTTCCATTATTTACATCGCAATGCAATAGTTGCCCTGTCATGGTTAAGAGCGCCTCTTGAATGTATTTATCTTCTTTTCCATAACTCCAAATGGGATGAAAACATTCTACAAATAATTCCTCAAACGATAATTCTTTTACACCAATGCGGATAACTTTGTTTTCATCCGCTAATGTTAATGGCAAATAATTATTTAACCTGTATCGAAAAAGGTCGGCTAAGGAATGAATACTTAATACGGCTGTTTCGGGATCGTTGATGCCGGGGCTTAATGCCTTGATGGCAACTTCGGCAAGCTGGTGATAGCCATAGTACGAGTTTTTATCTATGGGTTGACCACTGTATAAATCTATTGCTAACAACAGCTCATCTATATCCTCCTTGTGTAATTTTTTCTCGCCTAACACAACTAGTAAAGGGCTGCCTTCTAATAAGTATGACCCCGGTGAATGCAGCATCTGAACAAACACATCATGCTTTTCGGCAAAGCGTAATAGTGACGGTCTATCAAATCCCTGGTAGTATTCAGATTTAGGTATATAAATGGTTTGTTCCATTTTTTTATCTGGCGTAAATACACCTGCCATTTCCGGGCAACACTGATGCCTGAGTGTATGTAACGTTTTCTTGTGGATACGATTTATGATGGTTTCGAACTTAACGGATTGCGTTACGTAATGCAGAAAGTAAATAAACAGAAATATGTCAACAACCGTAAGTAAGAGCAATAAATAAATGCTTAATGCAGGTACATAAACACCCGATGTTATATCACGTATCGTACTCAATAAAAAAAGTGAATAGACAATAGTGCCAATATAAAAACCTAAGATGATTTGCTGAAACCTATTGCCAATCATGCTGTCCAGCATCCGGTTGCTCATTTGTGATGCAGCCTGGTTTAATAATATCATAACCATTGAAAAGCTGAAAACGGTAAGTGAAATAATTCCTCCTGCTACTGTTGTAAGAATAGAGCGGGCTGTACTTGCGTCACGCAGGCTTAACCAGCTTAATTGAGATTTGAGGTGCTTCCCTTGCGGAGAAAAATCAATTTCTAACATTAAAATGGAAAGCAGTACAAAACCAATGGCTATAATGGCAGGAAAAAATGCAATACTGTTTATTGTTTTATCGTAGTGCTTTCGCAACCATTTATAAACTTTGCTCATACTTTTTTTTACTCAAATAAACACTTTATATAAAAACACCAAAAAGGATAACTTTTTAAAACAAAGCAATTTTAATAGTATACTATAAAGCTGTATGCGGCAATTTACCACTTCCTTCTTCAAAAAATTAAAACAAAAACGTCAAAGCAATTTGGAAAACCTATGATACATGTAAATCTTTCAATCTGGTTGTGAGCAAAAGAATAACAATGATAACAAATGCAACAAACTCAGCTCGAAAAATAATCCGAAATATTAAAATTCACTCTTGATCTTACGTATATTTAGAATATAATTTTAAACGAAACATTTATAATTATAAACTCTGTTATGAGCCAACCTGAAATCTTCCTTTCCTATGGCTGGGGAGGGGAGAGCGAGAATATAGTTAATGGCATTGATGATGCATTTAAGAAAAAAGGTATTGTGCTGGTGCGTGATAAACGAGACTTGGGATTTAAAGGAATGATCACAGAATTTATGCAACGCATTGGAAAAGGTAAAGCAGTTGTAGTAGTCATTTCTGATAAGTACCTTAAATCATCTTACTGCATGTTTGAGTTATTGGAGATATACCGTAACCTCGACTTTAAAAACCGCATATTTCCTATAGTATTGAAAGATGCGAACATTTTCGAATCCATTCCAAAGCTGCAATACCTCGAATACTGGCGCGATAAAAAAAAGGAATTGGATGATGCCATTATGAAGTTTGGTTCCGATGCTATTACAGTTATTGGAGATGACTATAAGATCAACAAAAAAATTTTTGACAATTATGGTGAAATAGTAAACACGCTGAAAGATATCAATTCACTAACGCCGGATATGCACCAGGCGGACCACTACACCACATTAATAGAAGCTGTAGAGAAATTAATAAACATTGATAAAAGTAAGGATGAAGAAGGCATTGAACCCATTAACTGGAAATTCATCGTTAGAACAATTGAAAAACAAAAATGCATCCTTTTTTTAGGTCCGGAACTTTTCAGGACAAAGGATAACACAAGGTCGCGTCAACAGGAATTTTTTGAAAATTTAGCCATTAAGAATTCGCAAAAAATTTTATCTTATAATCATGATGGCTTTTTCCTGTTCTCCAGCCCGGAAGAAAAAACAAGATTGTTTAAAGAGATCAGCGATTTTTTTGAAGAACAGGCAGATGAAGACATCATTCAAAAAATTGCTGAAATACCGTTTCATGTTGCAATTTCTATCAATCCGGATATTTCGTTAAAAAAATTTTTCGTACAAAAAAATTATCCGCATGTTTTCGAATTTTTCGATAAAAAAATAAAAAAAGATATTACTGAATCACCAACTGTAAAAAAGCCACTTATCTACAATTTATTTGGCAGCGTTACCAACCTGGATACACTGATATTGTCTCATGATGACCTGTTCGAATATTTCAAAGCATTGATGGGAAATAATGTTCTGCCACAGGAATTAAGAACAGCACTTGAGTCTTCCACAAATTATATTTTCCTGGGTTTCCAGTTTGATAAATGGTATGTGCAGCTTATGCTAAGCTTATTAAAGCTCAACGACAAACAATACAATTTCATCCGGTATGCTTCTGCAAATGCCATAAGCACCGATGTGCAATCTTTATGCATTAATCATTACCGTATTCAATTTATTGGCGCAGATAATAATCAATTCATAAATACTCTTCACGATAAATGCAAAGAAGCAGGATTGCTTCGTGATTTCACATTAGTACAAGGAGTAAATATTGTGGATGAAAAAGAGAAGGGGCTGCGGGAAAATGTAGATTGCGAAAACAAACTCTTACAGGAGTATGAGCAATTACAGAATGATGAAAAAGATCCTATCAAACTAATGGACATTGAGGATAATATTGAAGCTATCAGTAAAAAGATAACCCAATACGAAAAGGAACTTGAATCAATTTTTCAGGCTCAATCATAAACGCCATCACTTATCAGGCAATGAGAATTGAACAAATTAAAACGCACAGATACCCGGGTGTAAAACCTTTTTCGGAAAGTGAGCGGCATGTGTTTTATGGGCGAACCGCCGATACCAAAAAATTATATCAGCTTATCAACCTCGAAAAACTGGTGCTCTTGTACAGCAAGTCCGGGCTTGGTAAAAGTTCATTGCTTAATGCAGGTGTGCTGCCGTTGTTTAACGAAGAGGATGGATATGCCACTATAAAGATCAGGTTGGGTGCAAACTTCGATCAATCGCTCTCACCCATTACTACTTCCTTATTTAAATTACCTGCAGCATTGCCAAATCCTGTATTGGATAAAGTTGGGGCAGGAAGCGATACACTTTGGCTGCACATGAAAGCGTTGCAGCATCAGGATGCTGATGATCCCAAAACTTACATACTGGTATTCGACCAGTTTGAAGAACTGTTTACCTACAGCCAGGAAGATATCAGGCAATTTAAAAAACAACTGGCGGACTTGCTATATAACAAAATGCCGGGATACATCGGCAAATCCATCACCAACAGGCTCAGAGATAACCCGGATTTTTTATCTAATGAAGAATTGGAATTCCTGTACCGGCAACCTGTTGTAAAGGTAGTGCTGTCTATACGTTCGGATCGCCTTAGCCTGCTGAATGCATTGGCTGATTATTTACCCGACATACTAAAAAATTATTACGAACTGAAACCGTTTGACCGTGATTCGGCGATTGAAAGCATTGTAAAACCAGCAATGGATAAAATTGACCGTTACCTGTCACCATCTTTTGTGTACACAGATGATTGCATTAATAAAATACTCGACTACCTAACCCAAAGCGGGCAAAAAAATATTGAGACGTTTCAGTTGCAAACGGTTTGCCAGTTCGCAGAGAACATGGCCATTGAAAATAAGTTACCCTATAGTGAAAAAGAAAAAAGTTTTGTTGTAGAACCCGAATTACTTGGCGACCTGCAAAATATTTTCCGTACACAATATGATAAACTGATCACTAATATTGAACCGGCCCAAAAACAACTTGCTGCACGGCTGCTTATAGAAAACAAACTCATAATTGATGGCAACCGCGTAAGCCTGCCCGATGTAGTAGTGTTGAAAGAAAAAGAAATAGATAAAAATCTTATTGCTTACCTGCACGACACACACCATATACTGCGTAGTGAACCTAACACTACAGGCGGCATCAGCTACGAGATTAGCCACGATACCCTGGTAGCTCCTATACTTAAAGCCAAAAGTGAACGGGAAGAAAAAGAAGAACTTGGCCGGCTTGAAGCTGAAAGACAGGAGGAATTAAAACAGCATAAAGCAAGAATTAAAAAAATAAGAAACCGCAGTATTTTGGCGGGTGCTATTGTTTTAATTGTGCTGGCGCTTATCTCAGTTTTTGCATACACAAAAAATGCTGAAGCCACGCGGTTAAAAAATATTGAGTATGCTCAAAAGCTTTTGATAGAGTCAAACTATGCAGCAAAAAGCCTGGATTTTAACAGCGCTGCATTTATTTCAAATGCTGCATATTTTTTTTATAAGGAAAATGATGGCAAAGATTTCAGAAATTTTTATAAGGATATGCTGTTTAAATTACAGTTGTTGGATGAACATAATGCTGAACAGGATTTTGATTCAAGTTTCATTTTTTCTACTGCTGATAGCAGTACCGTAAACGCTATGCAAATTGTTAATGGCTTCGTTTATACAGGGTATTTTGATGGTAAAATTTTAAAAACAAAATGGTCAGATTCAAGCTCAGAGCCTGAGACTTTTTTTGATTTTAGAAAGTATACGAATGATACGATTGAAGACCCCCAGGTAATAGGTATTTGTACAAGCCCGGATAAAAATTATTTGGCTGTTTGCGGCTCTTTTCCATTTGTACAGGTTTTTGATCTGCAAAAGAAAACTAACGAATCAATTTCTTTAAAAATGCCTGCTGCAATTGAATATGTAAAAGCAATTTTATTTACTGATACCGGTGATTTATTGGCGCTTTCTGATTCTGCATTAACCGGGTGGAACAACCATTACAATTATTTAAAATGGAAAGAAAAAAAGCAGTTTAATTATGTGGAAGGAAAATATGAACCTTCTGATTCTATTCATCAAAACCAACAGCTTCATTGGAATGTAAATTATTTTTCTATGCCAGGTGTTAAATTCAATTGTATGGATGTGATGAAAGATATTATCGCAATTGGCATTGATTCAGGTGTGGTGTTAATAAAAAAAGACTCGCTTATAAAAATAAATTTACCTGGTATCGGCACATCCACTTCAATAAAATTTGATTTGAGTGGCAATAATCTTTATATCGGCAGCGAGGGGGGAAAATTTAGCAAAGTGAAACTGTCAGATTTCACTGTTGAAATAAATCAAAACCAGTCACAGCGTATATTTTCAATTGTATTCAGTAATAGTGATAAACTAATTGCTACCACAAGTTGGGATGGAACCGTAGGAATCTATGATCTGAATAAACAAGAAGAATGGAAATATGCTACAGCTTTGATTTTATCATTGCCCGATGCCTGTTCAGCAAAAAGATTTCCGGTAAGTATAGCTTTTACCAATGATGGTAAATACTTATTAGCAGGATACAACAATGGTGAAATTTATAAATGGCCGGCTAGTGCAGACTTTTTATCAGAACTCATTTGCAGTAAAATAAGCGCCGGCTCAGACACAACATGGCAGAACTATATTGACAAAAAAAGTTTGCCTGCTGAATTAAAAAATTTAAATTGTAATACGATTCATAAAAATTAAAAACTTAAGATTATGAAACATGTCAAAATCATTTCACAGATAATTATCTACAGTTTTGTGTTTTTCCTGCCTGTAAATATTTCTGATGCAAAACCACATAAATATTATCCAAAGCTGCAGGATTGCCGGGCTGAGTTAGAGCAGATAAATCACAATTTAAAACAAGATGAAGACGGTATTCTGAATGAAGATCAAATACCCGGTTACGAACACTGCGTTGCCAATGTGGAACATGAAATGGAGAATACTGACGGATGGCTTAATAAGGTTTCAAATTTTATTTTTTTGCTCGATTGCTATGATAACCTCCTGGATTATTATGATGAAGAAGGTGATCATGATAAGGTTGAGGAATACGAAGAAAAAATTTATGATATTACTGAATAAAAGAATAGCAATAAAAAATCAAACAGCATCACTTCGTATTGAGTTTTAAAAATTATTAAAACAAATCATCATGAAAAATTTTAAAATAAACTTCCCGGCATTTGTTTTCATTATCAGCATCTTCATCGTTCTCATTAGTTTTGACAATAAAAAAGTAAACCAGGATTGTCAAAGTTACCTGATCGCAAAAAATAAAGATCTGCGTCACGTCAACGGGCTTTCTAATGCTACAGTTCCACCTTACGAAAAGTGTGTTAACTCACTGCAAAGCCCCGGCGCTAAAAGAGTTTTTATGATAGATAGTTACAAAAATCTTTTAGATTATTGTGCGCTCGCAGCCCCGGGGAAGCTTCAAACTTATAAAAAAAGCCTGCACCTGGAAATCAGGCAATAATCATTTCAATTTTAAACCTCAATCGATTCTTAAATATTTCTTCCAATGCTTTTTGATCTAATACAGATTAAATCGCAATGGTCTATATTATTTCTCCGTTTTGCTGAATAAATATTATCTTATTTTTTAAAAAGCTTACTCCAATTTCATTTCCAATTTCTACAGTATCAGCAGGTGGGCGCCTGGCTATTAATGTTTGATTAGCTAAAGAAAGATATATCAACTGCTCATTCCCCATATTTTCATACGCCAGTACTTTTAATTTACAATCACAG
>JBKJSX010000112.1:0-2867 GCA_046594375.1 Chitinophagaceae bacterium | reverse complement strand
AGGATATTATACGGGGAGGTTTGTAAAGGTGATAAGGATTTTTAAAACTCTATAACCCCTCTAAATTTCTTCTAAAGGGGAGACTTGCTAACGCACATTTGGCCATCTTTGTCGATTTGAAAATATAATAATGATGATGGTTAGCAAAGTAGTTTGTTATACCACCTTTGTTTCCTTCTCCATTTGTGGAGAAGGATTAAGGATGAGGGTTCTCCCTCTCCACTTATGGAGAGGGATGGGGTGAGGGCTTTACTTCCCTTTAAAATTTGGTTTTCTTTTTTCCAAAAATGCTGCAGCTCCTTCTTTCACATCTTCAGTAATAAAACATTCACTAAAGCCAAAGATCTCCTGCTCATATCCTTTGGTGCCGGTGTATGCATGGTTGATTGCGTTAATACATTTTGCAATTGCAATGGGTGCCTTGGAATTTATCGTGGTTAAAATTTCTGTTGCTTTAGCTAAGAGTTGATCTTGCGGAACCACATAGTTTATCAGTCCTGATTGCAATGCATTTACTGCGTCTATCATATTTCCTGTTAGAATAAATTCCATTGCTTTGCCTTTGCCGATCAACATGGTTAGTCGTTGTGTGCCGCCATAACCTGGTATCAATCCAAGATTTACTTCAGGCTGACCGAATTTTGCATTCCCGCTTGCAATGCGGATGTGGCAAGCCATTGCGAGTTCGCAACCACCACCCAAAGCAAAACCATTTACTGCTGCAATAATTGGTTTTGGTGAATTTTCTATTTTGAAAAAAATATCCTGTCCTCTTTTTGCAAGCGCCATTCCCTGTTGTTGTGATAATCCTGAAAACTCTGATATATCTGCACCTGCAACAAAAGCTTTTTCTCCTGCACCTGTTATGATCGCCGATTTGATCTCTGCATTTTTATACACTTCATCCATTACATTATTAAGATCATTCATCACTTCGCGGTTCAATGCATTTAATTTATCAGGTCGATTGATGGTGATGGTGAAGATGCCGTTCTCTAAAGAAGTAATTAAAGTATTGTACATAATAAATACGCTTTACGCTGTAAGCTATAAGCTGCAAGCATGTTAAGGATTAAGTTTTTGTTGAAAACCGGTAAGCATTTTTTGTTGGTCAGTAATATCTTCTTTTAAATTTTGTAAAAGAGTCTGATCGCCTTTAGATAATTTTTCAGAAATAATTAATTGTGTTTCTAATTCAAATGAAGAACCTAAAGAGATCTCAATAAATCTTGCATAATCTTTTTCACTTCTTCTACTACTTCCTTCTGCAATATTAGATGGAATCGAAACACCTGATCTGGTCATTTGTTGGCTAATACCATATTTATCTTCTTTCGGAAATGTGTCTGTTAATTGAAAAGTTTTTAGAGCAATTTCAATTCCCTTTTGCCAGATTCGCAATTCTTTAAAATTTCTCATATTTAAATTTATTGTTTTGTGTGTAAAGCGTGAGGCATAAAGCGTATAGCTTCCTTTAAAAACTCCTGTTTTCTTTCACCCACCCTTTTATATAATCTGCAATATCTGTCGTTCTTGTTTCGGGGGGAAATAATTTACCAACCCCCATTTCATTAAGCATTTTCATATCGCCATCCGGGATAATGCCACCGCCGGTGAGCAACACATCATCCATTTTTTTTTCTTTTAAAAGCTGCAAAATTTTGGGGAACACAGTGTTGTGTGCACCACTTAAAATGCTTATGCCTATTGCATCCACATCCTCCTGTAATGCAGCATTCACAACCATTTCAGGAGTTTGCCGCAGACCTGTATAGATCACTTCCATGCCTGCATCACGCAAGGCCGTGGCAATAACTTTTGCGCCCCGGTCATGGCCATCCAATCCAACTTTAGCAACAAGAACTCTTATGGGTCTGCTCATACAATTTAATTCTAACCTCAAAAATAAATGAATAAAATGTAACTATATTAGCCGCATGAATTACAGAAAATTTGGAAATACGAACCTGGTAGTTAGCGAAATCGGTTTTGGTGCCTGGGCCATTGGCGGCAATGCAGTTGTAGGTACAACTGCAATAGGATGGGGCCCTGCAGATGATAACACTTCTGTTGCAGCACTCCGAAAGTCTTTGGATATTGGAATAAATTTTTTTGATACTGCAGATTTTTATGGCCTTGGCCATTCAGAAGAATTGATAGGAAAAGAATTCAGGAATAATAAAGAAGTGATCATCGCGACAAAAGTTGGGCATCGTGCAATTGATGATACAATTCAATTGGATTATTCAAAAGCATACATTATTGAAGCATGCGAAAAAAGTTTAAAAAGATTGAAAAGAGATTGTATTGATTACTATCAATTACACTCTGCACGCATGCAACATTTTGAAAAAGAACAATGCATTGAGGCAATGGAGCTTTTAAAAAAAGAAGGCAAGATCAGGCATTGGGGATTATCATTGAACACTTTTTATCCTGAACCAGAAGCAAATTATTTAATGGAGAAAAATGCCGGTGAAGGATTTCAACTCGTATTTAATTTGATTAACCAAAAAGCATTGCCTGTTATGGAAGCCGTGCATAAAAAAGAGTATGGAATTATTGCACGCATGCCTTTGCAGTTTGGGTTGCTTACAGGAAAATTTACAGAAGATGCTAAATTCTCAGATGATGATCATCGTAAATTCAGGCTTACAAAGGAGATCATCAGCAAGACAAATAAAATTCTTGAAGAGAATATTTGGGAGCTTTGCAATAAATATAACATTAGCAAAACCTCGCTGGCATTAAGTTTTATTTTAAGTTTTGAATCAGTAAGCACTGTTATCCCCGGGATAAGAACAGCACAACATGCAATAGATAATACAAAAGATATTATTCGGTTAGATAAAAATGACGTGGATCAT
>JBKJSX010000013.1:0-8834 GCA_046594375.1 Chitinophagaceae bacterium | reverse complement strand
CTAAACCTAGTGCATGAGGACAACTAATAATAATTACAGTTACCATTCTTTCCAATGCAAATTGAAGCGTCTCACCATATATTAGCCAAAAAGCAAATGTTCCGAAGCCGAGCGTTAATGCAACTATAGTGAGAACGAGTGCTGCTCTGTCCGCAAGCAGTTGTGTTTTTGATTTTGACTTTTGTGCATCATCTACCATCTTAATTACCGTAGAGAGATAAGAATCTTTGGAAGCATGACTAACGGTAACTTTTATAGAACCATTGCCATTGATTGAACCCGCTATTACTTTTTGCCCTTCTGATTTTTTTACAGGAACTGATTCGCCAGTCAACATGGATTCATTTAAATAACTTTCTCCTTCGGCAATTAATCCATCAGCAGCAATTTTTTCTCCGGGCTTAATAAGGATAATGTCTCCTTCTTTAAGTGAATCTGTTTTTACATCATTAATTTTATCACCCGCTACAAGATGCGCTTCGTCGGGCATTAACTGAACAAGTAATTCCAATTCTCTTGATGCACCCGCGATAGATTTCATTTCGAGCCAATGTCCAAGCAGCATGATTGTGATTAATGTTGCCAGTTCCCAGAAAAAATCTTCTCCCTTTAAACCAAACACTGTTGCTGTGCTGTATATGTATGCTGTTGAAATTGCTACTGCGATGAGTATCATCATGCCTGGTGCACGGGTTTTTACCTCATTCCAAAATCCTTTTAGAAAAGGGAAACCACCATAGAAAAAAACAACAGAGGACAATGCAAAAGCGACATATTGCGACCCTGCAAATTCCCAGTTTATACCTGCAAGTTTTTGAAGCATTGGAGATAATATCATGATCGGAATGGAGATCCCCAGGCAAATGAAAAAACGTAATCGAAAATCTGCGATCATTTTGTGATGGTCGTGTCCCTGTATTCCCATTGGTGCATTGCCGTGCTGCATTTTGGTATATTCATCTGCGGTCATGTTCATTTTCGGGTCTCCTTTCTTCGAAGATTCATCCTTTGATGACTCTTTTTCTGATGGTTTCTCCTCACTCATTTTCGCATGTTCCTCTTTAGTCATGCCCATTTTCTTCGGGTCATCTTTCTCTGAAGATTTATCCTTACCGGATTCTTTTGCCGAAGAAGTATCTTCTTTATTTTCTTCTTTTGGAAATTCCTCTTTTGGAGGTACTTCCTTCGGTTGCTCTTTCGGAGTTTCCTTTTTTATCGGCTCTGATCTTGGAATATCTGCATTAGCATTTTCTGTTGTAGTAGTAACCTTTGGCTCGTCGCCGTCTGTGTCGATATTGATAGTAATTTTTGCCATAATGGTCAATTTTAATCTTGTTACACTTTTTGGGGAATCCTTTTTTGAGATAAGATATTTTATTGTTGAAATATTTTATCTTGAAAGTCTATTTTTTTAGATCCCATTTTTGCATGTTCCTCTTCGGTCATGTGCATTTGTTGATATGTCGTTTACGTTTTCAATTTTATTATTTGTGTAGTTGGTATAAAATTAAAGAGACAATCCACGGAATTGTAAAAACCAGCAACACCCATTTGAAATCTGACTGGAGTATAAAATTTACCATTGTCATGGAACCAATGGAAGTGAGTCCTGCAGTTAGCACTATGATAAATGCTCCCTTTGTTCTTGTGCGAAAAGTTGTTTGCGCCACATACATTGTAAGCAGTCCTGTTGTGAAAAGATAACCACCCATTACCCAAAAAACTTTTTGAAGCCAAACTGATAAATCAGGAATATTATTTTGGATTGCAGATAATGATGAACCGATATATTTTAAATCTTCTGGCAATAAAGGTGGTCGCAGAAAAATAAAATAAATTCCCATTGCGATGAGGAGAAATCCTCCAAGTAAAAGGAAAAATGCAGAGTATGGTTTTAATTTTATCATTAACTATTGGCTTCATTACCATTAAGGTTTTTCAAAATGAAATCCACTCTTTCTTCCGGTTTCAGTACCGGAACATGAATTACTGGAAAAGGCAACGATTCATAAACTTCGGTAAGCAAAGCATGTATATTTTTTTGTGCTGCGTCATCCTCTGTACGGGCATAATCCTTAACAAATGGAAGACAATCGAGAATAAATATTTTCTTGTAGGAAACTAAGCTCAATGCTTCCAAAAGCTTTTTATCACTGGGAAGATTAAGGAAGCGGTAATAGGCAAGTGCATCTGGAATTGCCCTGTCAAGAAATACAACATCATCCGGAGAAAGATTTTTTTCCTGCTCAATCTGCATATCGAGAATTGCCAATTGAAATTCTGCCTGGTGTTTTCTAACCTCCTCTACTGTTTTTCCGCTGTTGCGCTTTGTATCGAGGTAATGACGGGCATGTTCAATTGTTGTTTTGTATCCTCTTGCGTTAAGCAGATTGACCGTTGTAGTTTTCCCTGAGCTTGGACCACCAGTTATAACATACCAATTTGTCTGCATTCTAAAATAATTGAATAGTTCCTGTTATCAATTTCTTTATTTTAAAAGGTTCCATTACCTGCATGGATAATAATCGCTTTATTACTGCTTACTATTGGAATTAAATTCTTAACAATTGCCTAAATCTAATGTTTCTACAGACTATCAATGATTAGAACCTTTCCTTAGTTTTTTTTTGAAACCGGTTCGTACCATCCAAATAATGTAATCAGAAAAACTACCCAAATAAACCACCATATCAATGCATTCCCATGAAATGATAACCGTCGTACATGTGCACAGTTTTTGATTTTGAAATTACTCATCAGTCCCGCTGTTGCCCCGTCTTCAGCTGTGCTGTTACCTATTTATGATTAATCATAAGAAATAATAGTACCCGTATTTGCCAAGCCACTGGATCCTCTTACATCTCTAGACGAATTAGCTTTCACAGCATCAAGTGCACTACGCCCCGCAGAAGCTGCAACCAATGCAGATGATTTCTTCGTTGGTATTTTTTGCTTTTTATCAGCAACTTTATCCGGTGCAATATTTTTTTTGTCTATTTTATTTACGTCGGGTTTGGTTGCCTTTGTATCCTCCGGTTTTAAATTCTCTTTTAATACTGTTTTGTTTGCCATTTTTTTAATTTTAATTTTTTATTTTAATTTGATATAGAAGTATTATCCAGCATCAATGCCTGGCTTAACCCTTCTCTATATTTTTCTTCCAATTTTAGTTTTCTTTTTTTAATATTTGTCCTGAAGCAAAATGCTTCCAAAAAATATCAAAGCGAAAATTCTTTCTTTACTTCCTTTTCCGAACGGGGGTGTACCATCCGAATAATGAAACCAGAAAAATAATCCAGATGAACCACCAAATCAGGTGCATTCCCCAGAAATGATAACCTTCGTACATGTGCATGATTTTTGTTTTTAAATTGTTAGTGAATAATTGATTGATTTAATTTATTGCAAAACAATAATAATAATAGTGACTTAAGCTCTGAGTTCAGCAAGGGTATAATGCGTTTTACTTAAAGCATCCTGAAGTGTTTCTGTTTTTATTGCCTGAGATGAGGTGATCTCCGCCTGCTTTTTGCCGAGGTCAACGTTAACAGATGTTACCCCTTGTGCTGCAGACAATTTATTTTTTACTGTTGTAGCACAACCGCCGCAACTCATTCCGCCAATATGGTAGGTGTGTGTGATTAATTTTTCCATGACTTTTATTTTTTAATTATTATTTAATTTTTTCTTCAGTTTCGCTGTTGCCCGGTGTAATTAATTTTTCTTTACCAATTCCATCCCACACTTGGGGCATTTACCCGGTTTGTCTGATTTTACTTCGGGGTGCATCGTGCAGGTGTAAGTTGCTGAACTCATGTTTTCTTGTGAGCCTTGCTTTGCACTATGAAGCAATAGTTCATTTCGATTTTTTTTCATTGTTTTGTTTTTAAGTAGTAATTAAAATTTATTTTTTTGTTTTTCATTTACGAACAATCTCTACCGAACATTTTGCATGTAATGCCACTGATTGCGAAACAGAACCTAACAGAAAACCTGCAACAGCGCCATGTCCATGTGAGCCAACTACAATTAAATTGGCACCAAATTTTTCAGCTTCTTCCAGGATAATACTTTTGGGAGGGCCTTCAATTGCAGCAGTAGATATTGAAAGTGCAGCATTTTTTTTATGCAGAGTAGTGGCTGCTTTTTTAACCGTGTCCTCTGCCAATTTTTGTGAATACTTGTCGGCTGTATCATAATATTCGTTCATTACACCCAAAGGAGCAGTATTCAACATATAATAAGACCTCTCATAGACAGAAATGATTCGCACTTTGGTATTGGGTGCGAAAGTTCTGCTTGCAAATTCCTTAACCATTGCTTTGCTATGTGCAGAGCCATCTGTAGCTAATAGTATTTTCATTTGTTTATTTTTATTGTCAAGTGCTAATTATTTTTTTATCTTTTTGCAGTAAGATGTGTTGTTCTGTCTTTGGGCATCCTAAAATTATAAATGGCAGCAATTGATGCGCCGCTCAGCCAGCCCATAATAAACCATTCGATGATGCCTGTGATAGCTTCACCAAATGAAATTTGTGTGGTGCGAAGAATAGATGAAAAATCAACAATGTGTGTTACAGTGTTGAAAAATGATACCGTACCTTCACGATTAACAAAACTGATGACGATAATGCAGCCTGTGTAAAGCAATGCCAACGTAGTACCTGCTGCAAGTCCGAGGCGATAGATGTGTATGCGATTCATAATGTTTTTTCTTTATCTGATGTAGAATAATGTTGATGAAGCTGATCCAGATCCTGCTTGTTTTGAGATGGGTCTTCCTGGCTATGCTGATGTTCGCCATGCCTGCCCATCATCAGAAAGTGACAGGCGAACATGGCGAGAAAAAAGATGAGGAAAATATAGTTGCCTTTAATGCCAAAAAGCGGCAACACAAATATGAGCAGAAGCGGCACCAGACAGCCCAGGATCATCCATATTGGATTATGTTTCATGATATTTAAGTTTTCTATATAGTAAAGCTATATGGAAACTATTCTTTAAAATATAGTAATGGTCATAATAGAAAATGATTATGGTCATGTGTGGAGAAAAACATTTGACGGCGAAGCACAGATACGTGAATAGGGTAGCTTTGTGTGATGGGCATCCTATTTTTTTAAAAGTAAAGAAGTTATATAATAAATTAAGACGGGTAGGAACATAAATTGAAGAACCGGAGAGAGACCGGCATTAACAAAAGGTAGGATTGGCATTGATGGAGTATAAGCCCAATTACCTTGTGATAAATGTCTCATTTCTGCTAATATTGCGCCTATACCACCAATTAGGATAAGGATTAAAGTCCGTAGAAGATTATTTTTTTTTATCCACAGAGGATCTTTGTAAATGATAGCCAAAACAAAATAGATTAGAAGGACCATAACGGCATCAGCTACAGAAGCTAAACCACAAAAAGAGATATGAGAGATATTATAAGTATTGCCTTTGTATAATGGACTCTGTATTAATTCCCATGCAAAATTTAGTAAAAACGCAACTAAGAGTGTACAGAAACCAAATCGTTTAAAGAATGCTTTATCTGTTACTTTTTTTAATAAAATAAAATAAAATACTATTACCATTATTAGGGCAACAGCTGGTATAAGAAAAATTATAGATTGCAGAGTTTTCATTTAATTAAATGTCGGTTGTTATAAAAATTCCATTGGTTATTTACATATTCAGTTCTTCCATTCACGTTGGCTTTATTCTTAAAAATATATTCACCTAATCGCTGCCCTGAATCATCATCGAATTGCAGATAAGAAAAATTGTGGAAGCCATTATATAAATATTTATGACAGCGTTATTACAATTTTTAAATTCTATCTGTCCTCTCAGTGAAGGGTTACAAAATTATTTAACCGCAAATCTTGTTAGGATAGAAATACCAAAAAAAGATTTTATTCTTAAGAAAGGCCATAATTGGTTTGATATTTATTTTATACAGAAGGGCTTGTTGTATTGTATCCTTGCGTTAAGCAGGTTTACTGTTGTCGTCTTTCCTGAGCTCTGGCCGCCTCTGATGACATACCAATTTTTCTGCATTCAAAGATTATTGATGATACCATTTTGTCATTTCTCTTTTTTTGGTAGTTGAAAAGATTCCATCATTCTCATGCTGAATAGTCAACTTATTTTCCTTCCAATAAAAGATTTTGATCTTCTATTTTTTTCGAGGTAAACGCTTTTCTTTTTTACTTATTTATGCTTTCCCAATCTTGCCATTTGCTGTCCACCGGAAATCACATTTATCTGCTCCGCCTGCTATGCTTCCAGTTCTTTCCAGTTTTGCGTGCCATAATTCTGCCAAGGGATAGTCCAGAGAGCACCAGGTTTTAGTACAAAATTCTGATAGCCCTTTTGATTTAAAGTACTCTGCTACCGGACATTTTAAACAATCAAAACCCACTACATGATTTTCGGTATTGACATCCTTCCATTCATAGGATGGACTGTTAAAAGGGAATGCCCTGAATAGTTTGGTTGTTTTTAGCAAGTGGGTATCAATACTTCGATTACCCCATCCAGCTAACCACCAAGAGAGCCTGCCCATTTTTACATATATTTTCCATGCAATATCATAAAACAGTTGTGTTGCTGCTTCTTCACTTTGTCCTCTTGTGGTTAATTCCTGCTAAAAGGCGCCGGACATGGCAGCAAGGTGAACCATAACAGAACCACCCAAAGTGGGCTTGGCTGGCACTTCTGGTTTTAACCTTTGATATCTCTGCCAATAACCGGAAAGTATTTGTTTTATGGTGTCCGTATCATAAAGCGGAATGAGTTCTTTTCTCATGAATTTGGAAGCCTGCACTTTAAACCAGTATAATAAAAAATTTTTCATTGATTCTGTTTTTTAGAAGTTTTTTCAAGAAACTTTTTTGCTGTTTTGAATCATAGTGTTCAAACTCCAGTATGCATAAAGCGGGGCTAAAAAGAAAGCAATTTAAAGATCATTCCTGCATCTTAAGGTTAGAGAATTGTTTCTTATTTATACCGCAACCCCCAGTTTTTTTATTTTTACAATCTGCATTATCAGGTAAATTATTGTTCCCCATACACCTATAACAATTGAATATGCCATCAACAAAAGCCAGAAGGGAGTTCTGAACCGTGTGGTCCATAAAGTTCTTTGATTGAAAAAGGTATTATCCACTTTAGTTGCTGTTCCCCACGGAACACTTTTTTCTATTATCAAATTTCCATATTGCTCATTGTCTTCAACTTTTGCAACCAACATAAAATTACCTGTGTTATCCCCGGGAAGATTTAGTTTTTTAAATTCAACATTCACTATTCCTGTTGAATCGGTTGTGTACGTTGCTTCATCACCGGCTGAAAGAACGGAACCGGAACGGTCTACACCAACTTTCATTTCAATATCTTTTGCAGGCAACCATTCATTATTTTCAAAATACATTACCTGCGCATTTATTGATCGTATTCCATCTGTGTTGGCAGTATCAATAACAATTTTTGCTTTGGTAATATCCAGGGTTGATGTTATTTCTTCTTCTCCCTTTTCACCTTTTAAAACTGCAATAAAACTGTGTTTGTTGCTGCTGTTCCATTTATCTTTTAAAGAGGGTGGGAGTGTGCACTCTGCTTCGCCCCATTTATTAGTAATTATTTTGGCTATAAGATTAGTGTTATCAGCACTATCAAGATAAAGCTGAACCTCACGCATTGGCAAAGCATTAAATTTTCGTCCTTCCTTTATTCTTGATTGAAGCAATACGTATTGCAGATTATTATTCTTTACAAAATACCTGATGTTAACCGATGGTAAATTAACAGTTGAATCCTGTGCTAATGCACCTGTTGCTATTGCTAGAAAGAAAAGTATAAGATGAAAATTAATTTTAAATGTGTTCATCTGTTTCATTTTCTGTAATTGTTTCGTGAATGGGAATGATAGGATATATCCTGGCAAAAAAAGTAATGATGAGTAACGCACCGGCAAGCGATCCCATGGCAATCGCCCACTCTTCCCAGCTTGGAAAATAATGATGATAATTTTCAGGAACATTGTTCATTGGTAAAAATGGATGAAGCAGGGTTGGTGTTACAATTAAATAACGTTTGAACCATGCACCCACCACAACCATAATTCCTGCAATAAACATTGGTAACGGTTTTCTTCCTTTTTTGAAAATAAGAATTAAGATAGGGAGGATCATACCAACCATAATAGCAAACCAAAATAGCGGCGCATATTCTCCGGCAAACAATTGGGTAAGATGAGCTTCTTCAGGCCTCTTCATTTTAAAAGCCGGAACTAAATATTCATTAACATTAAAATAGAGATAAATGAGTGCGAGCAACACAACAATTCTTCCCATTTTTTCAAAATGAAATTCAGTAATATATTTTTCAAAATGGTATGCCCGGCGAAAAACATACATGGCAACAACAACAGCTCCGGCGCCTACAAGAAATGCTCCTGATATAAAGTACGCACCAAAGTTGGTACTATCCCAACCGGGGCGATAGGTTGTAGCAAAGAGCCATGATGTAACAGTGTGAATACAAAATGCAACCGGGATGATAGTTATGCAAAGAATATGAATTGATCTTTCAGAAATGCGAAATTGTTCTTTTGTGCCCTTCCAGAAAGAACCCTGGAAACGATACAATTTGTATAATGCTTTTGTTGTTTTTTCTTTTAAGCTGATAAGGATTTTAAGATCGGGGAGTAATGGAAAATACAATAATAATAAACTGATAAAAAAGTATGTGCAGATAACAATCACATCCCAGATGATCGGTGATTGAAGACGGCCATGCAATAATAAATTCATAAAACGTTCGGGGCGCCCCATGTCAAC
>JBKJSX010000194.1:0-15986 GCA_046594375.1 Chitinophagaceae bacterium | reverse complement strand
GATATCTTGTAGAAAAACATTTTAAAAAGCCTGTTATTCTCACTGATTATCCGAAGCAGATAAAAGCATTTTACATGCGCCAGAATGATGATGGAAAAACGGTTGCGGCTATGGATATTTTAGCGCCTGGCATCGGCGAAATTGTAGGTGGTTCACAAAGAGAAGAAAGGTTAGAAAAACTAACTGAAAGAATGAACGAAATGCATATCTCTGCTGAAGATTTGGATTGGTACTTAGACACACGAAGATTTGGTTCTGTTCCGCATGCCGGCTTTGGACTTGGCTTTGAGAGGGTTGTTCAATTTGTAACAGGGATGACTAATATCAGGGATGTAATTCCTTTTCCGCGTACACCAGGTAGTGCTCAATTTTAATTTTTATTTAAGTAAAATTGAATTCTGGTTTTTATATTTTCCCTTATGTTTATGTAAAACAAATTGTAGTCAGCAATGTGGTAATTCTTCATGGTAATAAAAATATTTCCAAAAAATTTTGGCTTATTGACCCACAATACACTTCCATGAATTTGTGCATGAACCAATCCCGGAATTACTTTATTAAAATCTATTAGAATTCCTCCCTTGTTTAAACTGGATGCAGCAAAATTTTCATCAAGCTTCCATGTCAAAGGATTTGTTACGTAAGCCTGTTGTTCTTCTTTTCGCACAAATGCCGGAACATAACCTTCTTTAAAGGTTCGCCAGGTAACAAAACACCCGGTAGCAGAAGAATCTTTACAAGGTTGTAATTCTGTAAAATTATTTATAAAAACCGGCAAGCCTACAATGTAAGCACAAATTAATTTTTTGTTCAATGGTTTGTTTTCAAAAAATTCTTTTAATAATCTTGCTGCATGCAGTGTACCCTGGCTGTGAGATGCAATAATAATTGGCCTACCCTGGTTATATTTTTTCAGATAATATTCAAACGCATTTTTTACGTCTTCATAAGCAAGATCAAACGCTTTTTTCGCAGCTAATTCATCTGTTGTATAAAATGCTTTTAAATTTGCCTGCCTGTATCGGGGTGCAAAAACTCTGCAGTTCTGGTTAAAAACACTTGCCTGATATAGTATCGTTGAGTTATCTGTTTTCTTATTTATTTTGATATTGTCTATGTCAGCGTTCCACCCCATAGGCATTGATGGATCCGTATAGGTTGTAGGATAAATAAAAAACACATCAGCCAATGAGTCCTTATTTTTATCTTTTATTGACGAGGGAATATTATCAGCTTTATCTGTTTTCCATGGATGTGATGCCCAATAATTTAAACTTGAATAATCCGGTATTCCTTTTAAACTTTTAAAATCATAATTAATATTGATTGGAATAAGTTTGTGAGAGCAGGAAAGAAAAAGTAAAATAATGATGATATAAAAAATAGATCCGGATTGGAGAGATAATCTTTTATTTTTTATCATGGACAAATTTACATTTGTATGATCTATTATATAGATTGATTCTTTTTATTTAGATAGACTATTTTCATTTCTTATTTTCATAGAATGCTTTATCGTCATGGCTCTTTTTTAAAAGCTGTTTTCTTTTATAGTGTTTCTGCATTTGGGGGTCCTCAAGGCCATTTAGGCATGATGATGAAAACATTTGTAGACGGAAGGCGTGATGTTACAAAGGAGGAACTTATGGATTATTTTTCTTTTTGTCAACTTTTACCTGGCGCCTCTTCAACGCAAACTATAACTTTAATCGGTTTTAAACGCGGCGGCGTCCCACTGGCTGTACTTACATTAATTATATGGATTTTACCAGCAAGTGTATTGATGTCCTTATTTTCTTTTCTTATTAAATACGTTGATACCTCTCCTTCCGGATTAAATATTTTCAAATTTATTCAACCTATGGCGGTTGGGTTTTTGGCTTTTGCAGCATTCAGAGTTTACAAAACTTCCATAAACAACCTGATCACTTTTGTGATAATGGTTGTTGCATTGTTTATAACATTTATTTTATTTAAAACTCCCTGGGTTTTCCCGATTTTAATAATATTAGGGGGAGTGGTTACAAATTTTAGCAATAAAAGATTCCCCCGTAATAGAGCTTTAAAACCTAAACTTATAAAATGGACCAATATATGGCTGTTCCTTTTGATATTTATTATTGCAGGAATACTGAGTGAGACCTCCCGTACTCAAAACTGGGAAAACAAGCGAGGCTATGCATTGTTTGAAAACTTTTACCGGTTTGGAAGTTTAGTTTTTGGTGGAGGAGATGTATTAATGCCTATGATGTATGATCAATATGTTGTAAGAAATAAAATAAAATACAATATATCGAGGGAAGAATATTTAACTGGATGGGGAGTAGTAAGAGCAATACCAGGTCCTGTATTTTCAGTTGCTGCTTATACGGGAGGAATGGTAATGAGACCGGAGGGAAAAACCATGCAAATAATCGGTTGTATTATTGGTGCTATATCTATTTTTTTACCTAGCGCTTTGCTTGTTTTATTTTTTTATCCCGTATGGCATAATTTGAAAAAGTATCCTATTGTCTATAGGGCTATGGAGGGTATTAATGCTGCAGTTGTAGGCATAATGTGGGGTGCTACCTTTTATTTATTGCATGATATTTCTATCGCAAATTTTAAAACAATCAGCATTGTTAATATTTTTGTTATAACAGGTACTTTTTGCTTATTGCATTATACTAAAATCAAATCCCCCTACGTTGTTATAAGCTGTTTGCTTTTGGGCTGTATTTTTTAAGTTTATTTATAGTAATGATTTTTTTCTATTTCTTCTTTTACTACATCGGGTACAAAAAACTTAATTGACTCTCCTTTTTTTATCATTTCCCGTATTCGTGTTGAGGAAATATCAAGCAAAGGTGCTTTTAAAGAAATAATATTTTTATCAAAATTATTATTGCTTTTGAATCCGGGCCGTTCGTATAATACAATCCGGTAATTATCGATTAACATCTCATAATTTTTCCACTTAGTAATATTTAGAAAACTATCACTTCCCATAATAACCGAGAATTTATAAGCAGGATGTTTCTCTTTTAAATAAGTTAGTGTATCGATGGTATATGATGGAATAGGCAGAGAAAATTCGATTGTACTGGTTTTTAATTTTTTTTCTCCGTAAATGGCTATATCAATAAGATACTTTCTATGATATTTATTTAAAAGAGAGTCTTTGGGTTTTAGGGGATTGTGAGGCGATATAATAAACCAGATCTGATCTAAATCTGTGCTGTTAGCAATATGATTTGCAATTATAAGATGACCGACATGTATGGGGTTAAACGATCCGAAATATAGTCCAACTTTCATTTAAACAATTGAATATCAAATTATTGTACTTCTTCTACAAGAATCGTATCAGCTTCATTTAGTCGGAGACTTAAAAAATACCCCGATACTTTTATAGAAATTGGATCTCCAAAAGGAGCGATTTTTTCAATGCTAATTATTTCGCCTGGTAAGCACCCCATTTCCATTAATTTTAAAAAAATATCATTTTTAATGAATGAGTCTATTCGAACAAATTTTCCTACCTCCATTTCTGAGAGCTTCTTTAACATGGATGTAAATATATTTCCTTGCTAACTTTTATATTTTCGAGTTTAGAAATAAGCCCTTGCATAAAATATATTTTCACGAATTAAATATCAAATCATTTCTAATAAATAGAAATGACTTTAAAAATTTTTTAATTACCCTTTTTAAGAACGAGGGAAAAAAGGTTGATAGGGTTGACATCATTTTTTGTAAAGACAAATATGTTTTTTCTTTAAATAAATCATTCTTGCATCACGCTTATAATACTGATACATTAACTTTTCTACTTTCAAATGTTAAACTACCTATCATAGGCGAAATATATATAAGTATTGAAAGAATCAGGGCAAATGCTAAGGATCTTAGCATCCCTTATAAAAATGAACTTTTAAGGGTAATAATTCATAGCTGTTTACATTTATGCGGATACGAGGATACTCCTAATTCTTCTGCAATTAAAATGAAAGTAATGCAAGAGCATTACTTATTTCAATGGATTGTTTCACGTGAAACCTGAGTTGGAAGGTAAAAATGCATCTTGTAATTTTGTCAGATGTTTCAATTTTATGATGTTATAGTAGTAGGTGCTGGTCACGCAGGATGTGAGGCGGCGAGCGCTGCTGCTAACTTAGGAAGTAACGTATTACTAATAACAATGAATCTTCAAACTATTGGAGAAATGAGTTGTAATCCCGCAATGGGAGGAATTGCTAAGGGGCAAATAGTAAGAGAAATAGATGCAATGGGTGGATATAGTGGAATTGTTACAGATGAAACTATGATTCAATTCAGGATGCTAAATAAGAGTAAGGGTCCGGCAATGTGGAGTCCTAGAGCCCAAAGTGATAGAAATCTATTTTCCTTAAAATGGAGACAGTCCTTAGAACAGAATCCGAACATTGATTTTTATCAAGACATGGTTACAGGCTTACTTAAGTTATCTGATAAAATAACAGGCGTAAAAACCAGGGTTGGGAATGAAATTTTTGCGAAATCGGTGATCTTAACCAACGGAACATTTTTAAATGGAATTATTCATATTGGTGAACAGCAGATGTCAGGAGGTAGGGTTTCCGAAAAAAACTCGACTGGAATTACTGAACAATTAAAGAAATGGGGATTTCAAAGCGACCGCCTAAAAACCGGAACCCCTCCAAGAATAGACGGCAGAAGTCTAGATTATTCAAAATTGGAGATTCAGCAAGGTGACGACGATATAAAAGGATTCTCTTTTATCAAAACCAAAAAGCCAGATCGGCAAAGGAATTGTTGGATCGCCTATACTAATAAAAAGGTTCATGATGTACTTAAAACCGGGTTTAATGAAAGCCCAATGTTCCAAGGTCGGATTCAGGGCGTTGGACCTAGATATTGTCCCAGTATTGAAGACAAAATCACCAGATTTTCAGAAAGGGAACGTCACCAGCTTTTTATAGAACCCGAGGGATGGAATACAGTTGAAATATATATAAATGGTTTTTCATCCTCTCTTTCCGAAACAGTTCAGTTTCAGGCACTTAGAAATATTATTGGATTCGAAAATTGCAAAATATTTCGTCCTGGTTATGCTATTGAATATGATTATTTCCCTCCAACCCAATTGCGACCCACCCTTGAAACAAAATTGATAAAAAACCTCTTCTTTGCTGGCCAAATAAATGGTACAACGGGGTACGAAGAAGCTGCTTGCCAAGGATTAATGGCTGGAATTAATGCTCATCAAAAAATAAATGAGCTGGAACCCGTGATTTTAAAAAGAAATGAAGCATACATTGGAGTACTAATAGACGATCTGATAAATAAAGGAACTGATGAACCTTATAGAATGTTTACAAGTCGTGCTGAATTTAGAACATTGTTACGCCAGGATAATGCTGATATAAGGTTAACAGAAAAAAGTTACAGAATAGGATTGGCCTCACAGAAAAGAATGGAAAATGTAAAAAACAAAATAGAAAATGTTTCGAATATTAAAAAAATATTAACCGATTTTGTTTTTGATGTGGATGATATAAATCCATATTTACAGAAAATGAATTCTGCTATCTTGGATAAAAAACAAAAAGCTTCTCAACTAATATTAAGGCCATCTATAGGCATTGCTGATATGATGAAAGCGAGTACGCACTTAAATTCTAGTTTACAAACCTTTGATAGTGATACACTTGAGCAGGCTGAAATTCAACTTAAATATGATGTTTATATTGAAAAAGAAAAGGAGCTTGTTGCCAAAATGAGCACGCTTGAAGGACAAATTATACCCGGAACTTTTAATTATGATAAAATTCTTTCTCTGTCAAATGAAGCAAGACAAAAATTTAATAAAATAAGACCTCAAACATTAGGGCAGGCAAGTCGCATCAGCGGTGTAAACCCCAGCGATGTTCAAATTCTTATGATTTACATGGGTAGGTAGGATAGAATTAACTTGGTCAATTTTTCATTTTAATGGTCTAAATATTGTAACATCTTCATTATTTTAATTTCTGATAAAGTTCCTCAAATGAAAATGTTATACAGTTCGCTTGAAAAAGGTTTTGAAAAATTCAGCTACAAGGCTACGAGGGTTTTGGGAAACTCAATCACTTTTATCGTAGCTTTAATATTGGTAGTACGGTATTTTACTGACCCCAGAGTGTACACTGAGCCTGGGCATAACCTTATTATGGATATTATTTTCTCAATTACCTTTTTAAGTATTTTCATTATACAAAAATCTGTTAACCGTTTTTCCGGGGCGTTGCATCTAAAAATGAATGAATTGGTTGCATCTCATCATACAGCTAGTAACAGGATAATTAATGTTGAAGAAAAATCAGAAGAAGAAATAAGAGATCTTGCAAAACATTATTCTACAATTGCGGAAAAAGCTAAAACTACCGATGCAATGCAGTCTTCACTTTCTATAGAGCATATGATTGAAGATGTAAAAAATATAGAAAAGAAAAGTGATGAATAAAGAATCCACAACTAGGTGTGGATTCTTAACTGTTTTTGTGGTGTGGGGCGGGATCGAACCGCCGACACAAGGATTTTCAGTCCTTTGCTCTACCGACTGAGCTACCGCACCAGCATAAATTAATTCGGGCAGCAAATATATGATTTTACATTATCTAGTTCCCGTATTCACACAAAAACTTTATTCTCATTATTTTTAATTGCTCCCAGCTGTAATTTCCATCTGCCAACTCCTCTTTTGCAATATCAAGGCTTGATGTTTGGCAGCCTTTGAAGTAATCTATAATTTCTTCTCTCTCGTATTCTTCAACAAGATCTTCAATTGCATAATCCAAATTTAATTTTGTGCCACTTGCGACTATAGTTTCCATTTCTTCCAAAAGCTCTTCGATCTTTAATGTTTTGTTTCTTGCAATGAGCTCTAAAGGCATTTTTTTGTCAACATTTTGAATAATAAAAACTTTATTATTATTTTTATTTAACACGCTCTTCATTACAAATTCATCTGGCTTCAAAATTTCATTTTCTTGTACATAATTATGTATAAGTGTCGCAAACGGTTTTCCGAATTTCAGTGCCTTGCCTTTGCTTATGCCCTGGCATTTTTCAAGTTCATGTAAAGTTGTGGGATATAGAGTGGCCATATCCTGCAGGCTATTTTCAAGAAACAAAACAAATGGTGGCAGATTATGTTTTTTTGCTTCTTGCTGTCTGAGCTTTTTCAACATTTCAAACAAAACCTCGTCGGATGCTGCACCGCTAACCCCGGCATTGGCTTCACCTTCTTCATCATCAGCATTAGCTTCTTCAAATTTATTATTCAAAGCAATTTTAAAAGATGTAGGTTTCTTTAAAAAGCTTTCACCCTTTTTAGTGATCTTCAATACGCCATATTCTTCTATGTCTTTTTGAATGATATTTTCAAGCATCATTTTACGTAAAAGAGAATTCCAAAAATGTTCGCCCTTATCATTCCCAATTCCAAAAACTTCAAGTTCCTCATGCCGATACATTTTAATTTGCGGATTTGCTTTACCTGTTAACACGCCAATTATATATTCCATTACAAAGCCTTCATTCAAAGTCTTAATAACTTTAAGTGCTTGCTGTGTTTCTGTTTTAGCTTCTATCAATTCTTTTGGATGTTTACAATTGTCGCACATACCGCCACAAGTTTCCTTACCATATTCTTCACCAAAATAACTAAGTAATATCTTTCTTCGGCATACAGCGCTTTCCGAATAAGCGACCGTTTCATTTATTAATTGTGCGCCTACTTCTCTTTCACTTAATGCTTTATCCTTCATTAAATGTTCAAGCTTTGCAACATCTTTATGTGAATAATATAAAATGCATTTTCCTTCAAGGCCATCTCTACCTGCTCTTCCTGTTTCCTGGTAATAATTTTCAATTGATTTTGGAATATTATAGTGAATAACAAAACGAACATCGGGTTTGTCTATACCCATCCCAAATGCAATGGTTGCAACAATTACCTGCACTTCTTCATTTAAAAACTGGTCCTGCCGCCTTGCCCTTATTTTAGCATCCAGCCCTGCATGATAGGCAACAGCTTTTATCCCGTTTGCCATCAGCATTTCTGCCAACTCTTCAGTTGTCTTCCTATTCAGTGTATAAATTATCCCGCTCTTACCCATGTTTTGCGAAATAAATTTGACTATGCTTTTAACTGCCTGGTCTTTATTTATTTTAGGTAATACTTCATAATGAAGGTTGGGGCGGTTAAAAGAAGAAATAAAAATATTGGGTTCACGCAAGCCAAGATTTTTTACAATATCGCTTTGAACCTTTGGTGTTGCTGTGGCTGTTAATGCAATTACAGGAACCTCTTTATTTATTTGGTCCATTATATCTCTAAGCCTGCGGTATTCAGGCCTAAAATCATGCCCCCATTCACTTATGCAGTGCGCTTCATCTACGGCAAAAAAAGAAATTTCCAACTCTTTAAAAAATTCTACATTATCCTCCCTGGTAAGTGTTTCGGGGGCAACATAAAGCATTTTTGTTTTGCCCGAAAGAAGGTCTTCTTTTACAATTTTTTGCTCGCCTTTGTTCAAGGTACTGTTTAAAAAATGGGCAACATTATCATTGGTGCTAAAGCCCCTCATAAGATCTACCTGGTTTTTCATTAGTGCGATTAAAGGAGATACGATTATTGCACATCCTTTACTAATAAGTGCCGGCAACTGGTAGCAAAGGCTTTTGCCGCCGCCTGTTGGCATAATTACAAATGTGTCCCTGCCTTCAAGGAGTGTTGTAATAATTTCTTCCTGTGGGTACTTAAAACCATCGAAACCAAAATATTCCCGGAGATGATCGCTAAGTGGGAAAGAAGATTTATCAGAGGTTTTTTGCTTTGTGGTGATTTTAGAACCACTTTTAGTTTTTGTATTTATCATCGTCATAGGATTCCTGCTCACATTTTTAAAAAAGTTCCCAAAGGTAATTGAATTAAGAGGCAAATCAAAAACACAGAGAACGTTATAGTGTGCAGTAAATAAAAAAGTTTGTTAAGATATTAAGATACGATTTTAAAAATTGCTTTCTAAAATAAGATTTTGACTCTTTGCCTTATCATTCAATTAAAGTACGTTTGCACAGAATTTTTCAGAAAGAATTTTAATTCGGATTTATAATGGAGTTAATACTCATTCCCTTTCTTTTTCCCTGATGGTTTAACCAGTGAATAAATGCAGCAACCTGATATCATCTCCTTAGCGAAACAAACAATTACACAGCAAGCGAGGGCTATTGCAGGCCTGGTATCTTTTATAACCGATGATTTTGAAAAAATTATTGATCTTATAATAAACTGTAAGGGACGGGTTATTGTAAGCGGTATCGGCAAAAGCGCCATCATTGCACAAAAAATTGTTTCAACACTTAATAGCACTGGTACCTCGGCATTATTTATGCACGCAGCAGATGCGATACATGGCGATCTGGGAATGATACAATTGGATGATGTGGTAATGATAATTAGTAAAAGTGGTGATAGCCCTGAAATAAAAGTTTTAGTTCCGATAGTTAAAAATTTTGGAAACAAAATAATTGCAATGGTTGGTCAAACACAATCTTATTTGGCCGGGCAGGCAAACTTAATTCTAAATACCACCATAAGTGAAGAGGCTTGTCCTAATAATTTAGCACCAACAACAAGTACAACTGCCCAAATGGTAATGGGTGATGCCATAGCAATTTGCCTGATGCATGAAAGAGGGTTTGGTGCAGATCAATTTGCAAAGTTTCATCCGGGCGGAACATTAGGAAAAAAATTATACCTGAAAGTATCTGACCTTTCTTTTTATAATGAAAAGCCCGCCGTTGATGAAAAAGATAGTTTAAAAAATGTGATTGTAGAAATAACAAAAAAACGTTTGGGCGCAACTGCGGTATTAAATAAAAAGAAACAAGTGGCAGGAATAATTACTGATGGTGACCTACGGAGGATGCTGGAAAAAAATATTTCTTTACATAATATTACAGCAAAAGATATTATGTCAGCCAATCCGAAAAAAATATCACAAAATGAGCTTGCTGTAGATGCGTTGGTGCTAATGAGAAAAGCTAATATCAGTCAATTGTTGGTTGTTGATGATAAAAAATATGCGGGCATTATACATTTACATGACCTTGTACGCGAAGGGATAATTTAACGCAGACAAACACTATGAAGAAAAATAATTATGTAGCAATAATGGCTGGCGGTATTGGAAGTCGCTTTTGGCCAATGAGCCGTACAAGTTTTCCAAAACAATTCCTGGATATTTTAAACCATGGGCGAACGCTCATCCAATCTACGTATGACAGGTTTGCACAATTCATTCCTAAAGAAAATATTTATATTGTTACTGCTCAACAATATTGTGATATTGTTGCAAAACAGCTTCCTGATCTAAACCCGGAAAATATTTTATGTGAGCCCTCAAGAAAAAACACAGCACCTTGTGTTGCTTACATAGCTTATAAATTACAACAATTAGATCCAAAAAGTAATTTGATCTGTGCTCCCGCCGATCATATTATTTTGGAAGAAACATCTTTTATAAAAGTAAGTTTGGAAGCCCTTGCTTTTACTGAAAAACACAATGCATTATTAACGATGGGTATTAAGCCTACTCATCCAAATACAGGCTATGGTTATATTCAATACGAAGAACAATCTGTAACTGATAATATTTTTAAGGTAAAAACATTTACTGAAAAGCCGGACTTTGAATTGGCAAAAACTTTTTTAGCCAGCGGAGATTTTTTATGGAACTCCGGCATTTTTGCCTGGCAAACAAAAAGTATAATTAATGCCTTTGAAAAATACTTGCCGGAGATTCACGAAGTTTTTGACGCAGAGAAAAAGTTGTTTAATACATCACAGGAAAAAGATGCTATTGATAAAATATATCCTCAATGTGTAAACATTTCCATAGACTATGGAATAATTGAAAAAGCCGAGAACGTTTATGTTATTCCTTCTTCCTTTGGCTGGAGCGATTTGGGAACCTGGGGAAGCGCTTACGAAAATCTTGAAAAAGATTATTTAGATAATGCGGTAGCCGGTGATAATGTAGTAATATTTGAATCCACCAAAAACGTGATTCATACTGATAATAAAAAACTGGTTTTATTACAGGGGTTAGATGATTTTATCATAGTTGACACAAAGGATGCACTGCTTATCTGCAAAAAAAATAAAGAGCAGGAAATAAAAGAATACCTGGCCGAAATAAAGAGAAGTAAGGGAGACAAATTTTTATAAGCTGCCGGCTTAGTAATAAATATCCTCATTCCACGTTTGTAATCTTTACAAATGACTTTAAAAAAAGGTGATATTCTATGAAACTACTGCCGATAACCTTCTCTGCAATGTTATTGTTGCCAAATTTCTTTAATGTGCACCTTGAACAAACACCTCAATACGATCACCAGGAACTATTCAATCCGCAACTTGCTTATATAAACTCAACGGATAAACTTATTGCAACATCCGACAGTATTGCCAGGAAAAATAATATTGCTACAGCTTCTTTTGGATATGCTGTTGTGGTATCGGATCTTTTAAGAGAGCGGTTTTATCATGGCTTTTCAAAATACCCTCTTAGCCAAAATTGGATAGCAGCTACGGGTGAATATTTTTGGGGTTATGGTTTGGCATCAATAGTTAAGCCGGATGATATTTTGAAATATGATTTTGGTGGCTGCTCCCAGCAATCAATTGTATTGATGGAAGTGATGAAAATAAAAAATATACCCTACCGGTTTGTTGGCTTTCCACATCATTATGCAACTGAATTAATGTTTGATGGTAAATGGTATTTTTTTGATCCTAACATGGAACCCAATATTCCCGATGGCGACCGTTTGGAAAGTAAATGGAATTGCTGTGCAGATTCCCTTAAAAAATATTACGACTCAAAACGATTTAAAGATCTTGACTGGATGTTTGGAAAAAATCTTCATGTAACTTTTGGAAAAGTAAATGCTGCAACAGCACCTAATGCTACTCTTTTTCATACAACTACAAAATATCTTTCAAAAACTTTGTGGCTTTTTCCTTTGCTGATTGTTTTTGCACGCCGTAAAAAAGTAAGTAATAGAGCAAAATATTTTACACCCCACAATTAATTATTTTTGATGAATCTTTCATCAAAATAATTCCTGATTGACACCAATAATTACAAGCAAGCTTCCTTCTATCAGTCCTACTATTTTTACAGTGATGAGCTCGCTGGCTGCGGAGTACAACGCCATCAATCTCGGGCAAGGATTTCCTGATTATCCGATGAATGAAGAATTGATATCACTCGTTGATAAACACATGAAAGCCGGGCACAATCAATATGTGCACATGAATGGTTTGCCAATATTAAGAGATGTGATCGCAGAAAAAGTTTTCGACCTGTATCAACAATCAATTCATCCAGATACAGAAATTACAGTAACTCCAGGTGGTACTTATGCTATTTATACGGCTCTCACAACCGTATTAAATCCCGGAGATGAAGTAATTATTTTTGAACCCGGCTATGATAGCTATATTCCTAATGTTGAAATAAATGGCGCTGTTGCAGTATTGATACCACTCTCTTACCCTGATTATAAAATTGATTGGGATGCCGTAAGAAAAAAGATTTCTTCTAAAACAAAAATGATCATGATCAACTCTCCGCACAACCCAACAGGTGCGGTTTTGAGCAAGGATGATATTAAAAACCTGCGGCAAACTGTTGCGGGCACAGGCATTTTTATTTTGAGCGACGAAGTATATGAACATTTAATTTTTGATGGGCTTCAGCATGAAAGCATGTTGCGCTATCCTGATCTTTTAGAAAGAAGTTTTGTTTGTTTTTCCTTTGGTAAAGTGTATCACTGCACCGGTTGGAAGCTCGGTTATTGCATTGCGCCAACTGCCTTAACTAAAGAATTTAGAAAGGTTCACCAGTTCAATTGTTTCAGCTGCAACTCACCCATGCAGTTTGCTTTAGCTGATTTTTTAAAGCACAAAGAATCTTACTTAACACTTGGAAATTATTTGCAGAAAAAGCGTGATCATTTTGCAGCGCTGATGAAACAAACAAAATTTAAACCAATAACTTCTCACGGAAGTTATTTTCAATGCTACAGCTACAAGGGCATGAGTGATGAAAGTGAAAAAGATCTTGCCATCAGGTTGACAAAAGATTTTGGTGTTGCAGCAATCCCCACATCCGCTTTTTACAAAGATGGTAAAGATGATAAAGTGCTACGGTTTTGTTTTGCAAAAAAAGAAATCACGTTGGAGGAAGCGGTTAACAGGTTATTAAAATTTTGATATAAATAAAAGGAGCGGCCTAAGCCACTCCTTAATCATAACCCTGGAAATATTATTATTATTTTTTAGGCATTAATACGGCATCGATAACGTGTGTAACACCGTTGCTTGATACAACATCAGCAATAGTTACGTTAGCACCATTGATCATTACTTTACCGTCTTTTACCGAAACTGTGAGTTCACCGCCTTCAACTGTTTTTAATTTCTGACCGTCTTTAAGATCGGCAGCCATTAATTTTCCTGATACAACATGGTAGGTTAAAATGTTGGTAAGGTCTTTTTTCATTTCAGGCTTTAATAAATTGTCTACAGTTCCTGCAGGTAATTTAGCAAAAGCCTCGTTTGTTGGAGCAAACACAGTAAATGGACCAGTACCGCTTAGTGTTTCGGCTAAACCTGCTGCTTTTACTGCTGCAACTAATGTTGTATGATCAGAAGAACCTGCTGCATTCTCTACAATATTTTTTGAGGGAACCATTTTGGCACCACCAACCATTACGCCCTGCTCTTCATTAGCCATCATTTTAGATGAAGTATCAGCAGACATCATATTAGTGCTGTCTTTGCTTGTTTCTGTAGTAGTAGCACTATCGTTACAGGCTGTAAGAAATAAGGCAGAAATTGCTGCCATAAAAAAAATCTTTTTCATGTTAATTTGTTTTGTTGTTTTAATTATTTAGTTAAGAGTAGATATAAACGAAAAAAGCTTGCCGACGGATTTTTAATCCTTAAAAAAGAGGGAATGAAGTCGTTTTTTATAAATGAATGATCTCTTTCCAGATACCATTTATAACAGGAATTCCGTTGACCAGGTTATTTTTTCTTGTTGCTAAAACACGTTCGCCGGGAAACATGATCCTGTTTTTTTCTTCTTCGGTAGCTGATTGGTGATAGTCTTTGATAATGTTTTCAATCATTAAGGGAATAGATGAATGATTTTTTAACTTTGAAATATCAATTACAATAAAAACCTGTGACACTGAAGTTTCAACTTTATTCTTACTTATTTCATGAGTTGATAAACCTCCTGATAATATTGTTGCCAGAATATCCAGCAACAAGGATAAACCTGCGCCTTTCCAATAACCAACTGGCAGCGGACGTTTTGATGCAATAATTTCAGAAGGATCTTTCGTTAATTGCCCGGCAATATCATAACCACCATCAACCAAAAGTTTGTCATCTTTCATTTTTGCCTGGTGCAAACTTCCAAATGAATATTGGCTCATCGCCATATCCAGCACAATTGCGTCATCATTGTAAGGCACAGCCAAAACAAGAGGATTGTTGCCAAGGCGGTTATCAATTGCTCCCCACGCCGGCAGGTTGGCAATTGTGTTAGTCCAGCCAATAAAAACAAAGCCTTTTATAGCTGCATGCCAACCATATGCTCCACCCCGCATCCAGTGATTGGTATTTGATAAGGCCACACAACCAATACCATATTGCTGCGAAAGATTTATAGCAATATCTGTTGCAAGAATTGCGTTTAGCGGGCCGGCGCCATGGTTTCCATCCCATTGCTCTATGCCTGCATGTTTACTTTTTAATAACGGAGTGTTGTTTGGTTTTACAAAACCATCATCAACCATTTTTACAAAAGTTGCAAAGCGGTTTACTCCGTGAGTATATACTCCATCAACACTATTGTTGGTAAAAATTTCTGAGCATTCTAAAGCTTCGTCTTCAGAAAATCCACGGCTGATAAGTATCCTTTGAAATTCTGATACCATTTTTTCTGCAGATATATTTATCGTTTGCGCCATAGCTTTATGGAAAAATAGATAATAAATATCTTACTGCTAATATGTATATAAAAAAACTAATTATCGCCACTATAATTATTTTCTTTTCAAAAACAGTATTTGCCCAACCGTATAATGAGAAGACACCATTACATCAGTTTTTTAAAAATAATTTTGATAGTACAATTATTTATTTTCAGTGGTCTTCATGGAATATCTCACCTAATTATTATATCCTTTCAAAGAAAGATAGCAATTTTTATTATTTCACTTATAGCAGTCCTTATCGTAGGGTTAAGGGATATAACTATCCAGGTAATCTTGAACTTAAATTTATTACAGAAAATTTTATATTTGAAAAAACAACTCCGGATACCAATCGATATTTATTTCCTATTCAATTTCATTATTCGGTACAAAGAAAATATTGGTCTGAGGTAAACTCGTATAACTTGTGGATTCTGACAGACAAAGTACCTATATCTAAAATATGTGAATCTGTGGATGGCGATGAGGACACTTATTATCTTATCACTAAATCAAATATTAAATTATTAAGTTTTTATGATGCGGATTTTTTTGAAGAATGTGATTCTAAAAATATTAATAGCCAAAATGAAATAAAAACTAGAAATTTTATTCTAAATATATTTAAACAAAAATAAAATTGTTTTTACAACCCATACCTGTTACTTATCTCCAACATTCTCTTAATAGGTTTTAATGCAGCAACCATTAATTTTTCATCCATAATAATTTGCGGTTCTTCATACTCCATACACAGATATAATTTTTCAAGTGTGTTCAACTTCATGTAAGGGCAATCATTGCAGGCACACATATTTTCCGGTGGTGCCGGTATAAATGTTTTGTGAGGAGATTCTTTTTGCATCTGGTGCAGGATACCCGTTTCTGTAGCTACAATG
>JBKJSX010000251.1:0-3674 GCA_046594375.1 Chitinophagaceae bacterium | reverse complement strand
TTGGTTGATTATGGTTTAAGCCATGAGCAACAAAGCTGCATTTTAATGGAGAAAGGAAGGTTTTATGGAATGGGTTATTTGCCATCGCATATTAATATTTCAGGGATTGATGACTTGAAAAATTATATCACGCCTTATTCAGAGAATGATTACATAAGAGGACTGGTGTATCAACACGCAGTAAAATTTCCGCACAAAAAAATTGCTTTGATAAATTAATATTCTGACATTGTCTCTATTGTAGCATTGATACCCCTTTCGGTAATTGCATTGCACATAGGCTTTAAAAAATCATATCCGCCTTCTTTTACAGAATATTTTCCTTTAGTGTGAATGATCATGGCACATTGCTCAGCCTGTTGCTGTGTATGAGAGCAAACTTCTATCAATGTTTCAATAACCCAATCGAACGTTGTAACATCATCATTCCAAACAATAAGATGGCACATGTTTTCATTGGCTGTGAGCACATCGGTCTCAGCAGATTCTCTTGTATATGTATTTGTATCCGGCATTTGTACATCAAAATTAATATTTTTTACAAAAGAAACTTTATTACCAAATATCTTTATACAAATATTTTAAGCAAAAGTTGCAGGTACCGGCGGCGGTTTCACTAAAGCAAAAGAAGGTTAAAATTTAACAGATGGTATTAAAAACACTTAGGCATTGAATTTGGTAATAATAGTTGTGTTGAATTAATTAGCTGAATTTAGATGTGGCAATGATCGAAAGATTTGGAAATATCGTTTGGAAACCGGTTGATTGTAAGTTTTAAAATTTATTAACGATAAACAATTTATATGAAAAATTATTTTAAAATTCTAATGGTTGCCCTGCTATTTATAATTGCAAATGCACAGGCTCAAAAAAAAGTTGCAAAAAAGAAAACTGGAAATAAGAATACTGTTGTAATAAAACTCACTGAAAGAAATTTTGGCGCTCCATCATCCATCTCTGAAATAACAGATATAGTAATAACCGACCCGGCATTTGAAAGCTTGAAAAACCTTATTGAGAATTATGGAACAACACTTTCTTATGCCGACAATACTTTCAGGCCTAAAGAACTTTTAAGGCGTGGTGATTTTGTTGTGGCGCTTAATTCTGCTTTTAATAATTTAAGAAGTAAAATGGAAGCTGACGGTTTAGATTCCGCCTTAATTAATACCTACGACCGCAATCGTGGCGGGGCCTATCTTACGTCCATCACCCAGGTAAAAGATGTTTCTGAAACAAGCATTTATTATCCAGCTTCAAAATCATTAATTGAGAAGTGGGGCATTGCGGCACCTTTTGCGCTTAATAAAACATTAAATGCAAATACAACCATGCCCGAAAAAGAAGTGTATGATATTTTGCGGGTTACACTTGGTTATAATTCTGCAGGCGTTAACCCTTATTCCCCGGGTATGTCAAGGAGTAAGTTTGCAGTTGTTCTAAACAATGCACTCTCTCAAAAAAATACTGAAATAAATTCTCTTCATTCAATTCAACAGGCAAAAAGAGATGAGGAAAGAAAACGACAGATGGATTCTCTGCAAAAAGTTGACATGATGCGTAAAGATTCAGTTGCAAAAGAAATTGAAATAAGAAAACAGGAAGCTGCAAAAAACGAAGAGGAAGCAAGGAAAAAATTGTTGGAGAAAAAGAAAAAGTAATTAAAAAATTGATATTAAAAAGCATCCATGATTTATGGATGCTTTTTTTTTAATACTGCCTCATATTCTTTTATAATCTGTGTTCCCAAAAAAGGATTTTGTTACAGTAGCTGGAGAATATAAATTCAAAACCCTCTTAGGCATATTGGTCATGCACGAAAAATTTCTGTAAAAGGCGATCTATTAGCCGAGATATTCCGAGTATTTTTTTTTGGTGACTGTATTAATAAAGTAGAACGTGTTAAATTGAGCTTTCAATTCATAAATGAAATAAAAAAAATTATCTTGAAATATATTTTTTTGGAAACTGGTTTCCCAAAAATGAAACGATCAATATGCAACCAATAAATACAGCATTATGTTCCTTTGGTATGAGTGGATGGGTTTTTCATGCTCCATTTATTTCTGTTGATCCTCACTTTAAATTTTACGCAGTTTTAGAGCGATCAAAAAATCTTGCTCAAGAAAAATATCCTGGTCTAAAAACATTTAGAACACTTGAGGAGATGCTTGTAGATGATTCGATTGAATTAGTGATCGTTAATACACCCAATTATACTCACTATGAATTTGTAAAAAGAGCGCTTCTTGCAAATAAACATGTTGTTGTAGAAAAACCATTTACATCAACGGTTGAAGAAGCAAAAGAGTTGATAGCCTTAGCAAACAAACAACATAAAAAACTTTCTGTATTCCATAACCGCCGTTACGATAGTGATTATAAAACAATGAAAAAAGTTCTTACAGAAAAATTGCTGGGAGACCTTGCTGAAGCAGAATTTCATTTTGATCGTTACTCAGAAAATATTGGTCCCAAGGCACATAAAGAAACGCCTGGTCCGGGAACAGGGAGTCTGTATGATCTTGGGTCACATCTTATTGACCAGGCGCTGCAATTATTCGGAATGCCGGATGCAGTTTTTGCAGATATCAGGGTAATTCGCCCTGTTTCAAAAGTGGATGATTATTTTGATCTGTTGTTATATTATCCAAAACTAAGAGTGAGAATAAAATCAAGTTACCTCGTGCGTGAGCCCTTGCCCGGCTACATTCTTCATGGATCTAAAGGTTCTTTCATAAAACCAAAAACAAATATCCAGGAGATAGCATTAACGGCAGGGGATGTGCCTGGTACTAAAGATTGGGGTGTAGAACCAGAAACCGAAAGAGGTTTGTTGCACACGCAAAAAGATGGTATAGAGATAAGGGAATACATTCAATCAGAAAGAGGAAATTATGCAGACTATTATGATGGCATGTATGAAGCAATACGAAATGACAAACGTGTGCCTGTAAATGCAGAAGACGGATTAAAGGTTATAAAGATTATTGAAGCCGCAATTAAAAGCAACAATGAAAAAAAAGTGGTTGAGATGTAAATGCTATTGATGAAAAAATAGTTGCATTTTTTGTATTTGATAGTTGAAAACGGAATTAAGCCTATCATCCAATCAATTCAATTAAATAAAGAAGTTGCTGCATGAGTAACAAAGTATTAAAAGTTCACCCTAATGATAATGTAATTGTTGCACTTCATGATATTGCAAAAGGTGATTCTATATTGTATAATGACGAGACTTTTTTGATAGTTGATGACATTCCTGCCAAGCATAAATTTTTTGAGAATGATATGAATGCAGGTGATGAAGTACACATGTATGGCGTGTTGGTTGGCAAGGCGCAAAATTTTATTCCCCGTGGTGGTTTAATGACCACGTCAAACATAAAACATGCAGCCGAGCCATACGATTATCGCGGATCAAATTATAATTGGAAGGCACCTGATGTTTCTAAATTTAAAAGCAGAACATTTAATGGCTATCATCGCACAGGTGGAAAAGTAGGTACAGCAAATTACTGGTTATTTGTACCCACTGTTTTTTGTGAGAACAGGAATATGGATGTGATAAGAGAAGCATTGCACAATGAATTGGGTTATGAAGTTGTTGACAAGTATAAAAAATATACACACCAATTAGTTGAGGCATTAAAAAATGGCGAAGATATTACTAC
>JBKJSX010000273.1:0-4799 GCA_046594375.1 Chitinophagaceae bacterium | reverse complement strand
AGATCCGGCCTTTCCGTAATAGCCCTGCTAATTAAAATACCTCCTGCACTTGTGCCTGTACCAGCAAGCTTATTTGAAGATGTATAGCCCTTTGCAATAAGGTATTCAGCACAGCTTATAAAATCTTTCCAGGTGTTGGGTTTGGTAGTTTTATATCCCGCCATATACCATTCTTGACCTTTTTCGCTGCCGCCGCGTACATGAGGTATGGCTATAACCACTCCTCTAACTGCCAAAGAATTTTCTTTTTCGTCAAAATAAGGAGACATGCTGGAGCCATAAGCGCCATAGCTATCCATGAGGCAAACATTAGATCCATCTTTTTTTAATCCTTTTTTATAAATAATTGAAAGCGGTATCATTACTCCGTCATGCCCTTTAACTTCGGTTTCCTCTACTACAAGATTTTTATATTCGTCAGGGTAAACAGCAGGTTTATTAAATGTGCCGGGTGAAAACTTATCAGTTCCCGCATCATAAAAATATTCAGTGTAAGGTCTGTTCCACGAAGTAATATAAACAAGACAATCGTTGGTTCTTGTATCCGTACAGCCAATGTATGCACTGCCCATAAACGGCAGCTTTATTTCGGTGATCTTTTCATCTTTCAAATTGTATTTGAATAAGTGATTATTGATACCATCGCTGTAAGACAGGAATAAAAAATCTTTACTGTGCGTAATAGATTCAAGTGTTTGCGTTTTTTCTGCTGCGATGGTTTTGGCATTTGCCCACTCAGGATTTTTTAGATTGGTAGCGACAAGCTTATAATTTTTTGCGCCGTTGTATGTAATGGCAAATACTTTATCCCCGATAATTTCCATACCACGAACTAATTTGTCAGCAGGTGTACATAAAACCTTCCATTGAATTTTTCCGGAATTAAATTGTGAGATAGGTGCATAATACAATTTCATTTCCCGCTGCACAGTTCCTTCTCCTGAAAATAAATAGTTTCTTGAATCCCTGTTTAAGTATGCATAAGGATAAACACTGGGGTCAATTTTTAACAATGGATAACTCCCGTTACTAAAAAAATCAACATCGGTTTTAACATCCGCACCTAGTGTATGTAATTTTGTTTTGGGATTTAGACGAGCCGTAGGATCCGTATTGTCAGCGGTTTTCAGCCACATGTATAGTAATGATTTATTATCAAAGGTCCAACCACTTGCACCGGCAGTTGGATAAATGGAATCCTGTAAAAATTGCCGGGTATCTACATTCATTATTTTTAGTGTAGATACTTCCGCACCCATTTCAGCGTAAGCTATCATAAGTTTTTTACCATCATAGCTCGGCATTATTTGCTGTACAGATAATGTTTTTCCATTTATATAACTTAGCGGATCAAAAAGCAATTGTTCTTTTCCATTTATGCTTTCCCTGTAGAACACTTTACTTACTTTTTCACCGGGCATTCTTTTTTGATAAAAAACTCTGCCATTTTCTTTAGCAGGAAAATAGTAAACTGGTGGCTGAAGATTATCCAGTTTTTTCCATTCAGCAATTAGCTCATCTCTGCCGGGTATTTTATCCATAATGGAATTAGTTAGGTTAGCCTGGTTCTTAAACCATGATACAACATTTGTATCCTTTAAGTTTTCAAGCCAACGGTAAGGGTCTTTGTAAGTAACACCAAAATAAGTATCGCTGCTGTCAACTATTTTTACAGGTGGATAATTGTATTGAGCAAAAACATTTGTACTACAAAGGAAAATGATGAGAGATGTGATTATTCTTTTCATACAAATTATTTTTTATGAATGATATTATTTAGTGATCAAGTTCCGAAAATAAGTTTTGTCAGGCAACATAGCAAACACCATTAATGTTTTTTCTCTTACAATATTAGGCAGGCGCAAATGACGAAATAATTTTATGCTGAATTTCTTCCCGCATTTATAATTCCAAATGAGCAGCGTATTACCAACTTTTGATAAGTATCTTTTAAAGGATCGTTCACCAATTCCTTTTCTATTTTGCGTATTTGTGAAATAGCAAACTGCTGTATGGTTATTAGCGGTAATACAATTCTTTCTCTCATGCCTATTGATAACTGCTCAACAGGGTAATCGGCCATCAATTCATTTTTGCCACTCAACATAAATAAATATTTTTCAGTGATCGTGTATTCCCCGTAGATCATATTCCATATCTCGCCATACTTATCATCTTTTGATAAATATTCTGTTAATGGAAAAAAGCATTTCTTCATTGCCATTTCACAATTATCCATAAGGGTTTTAAAAAATAATGAATTTTGATACAATGATTTTACCTGGCTAAATTTTCCTTCCTTATCTAATTTTTGTAACGCAGTACCAACACCATAAAAGCCGGTTACGTTTTGTTTAAGCTGGCTCCATGCACCAACAAATGGGATTGCCCGAAGATCTTTCAGGTCCAGTTTATTTTTACCGCTTCGCTTTGCAGGGCGGCTGCCAATATTTGTTTCGCTATAAAAATTTAACGGACTGATGTGCGATAAGTAGTCAACAAAATCAGGATGATTTTTAAAACGGGTATAAGATTTAAAACTTTCGTTTGATAATTCCTGCAGCAAAGCTTCTTCTTCCTCCTGCAAAGTAATGTTTCGGTTGCTAAAAAGTTCGTTGCTGATGCCTGCATGTATCAACTGTTCAATATTAAATTGTGCAGAGTCAACAGTTCCAAAATTTGAACTTACAGTTTGCCCCTGTATGGTTAATTGTATTTCTTTATTAGAAATATTTTTTCCCATGGATGCATAAAACTTATGCGTTTTTCCTCCCCCACGTGCCGGCGGTCCGCCGCGTCCATCAAAGAAAATAACATCAATGTCATACTCTTTTGAAATTGACGTAAGCTGTTCCTTTGCTTTATAAATGCCCCAGTTTGCCATTAAATATCCGCCATCTTTTGTGCCGTCAGAAAAGCCAAGCATAATCGTTTGCCTGTTACTTCTTCGTTTTAAATGTTGCCTGTATGTTGTATTCTCATACAAAGTTTTAATTATACTTTCCGCATTTTTAAGATCATCAATTGTCTCAAATAAGGGTACAATATCAATATTCATTTCCTCTTTTTTCCATCCGCATAAAATAAATAATCCATACACTTCCATTACATTCAATGCACAATTGCATTGGCTGATTATATAGCGGTTGCATCCTGATTCTCCATTATAGGTTTGAATTAGTTTGATCGCTTTTATGGTATTTAAAGTATCATTTGCAATTTCAGATGTATATTCCTGCCCGGGTAATTCACTTTCATTATTACTAAAAAAATCCGTTTTTGTTTCCACAGTTGCTGTTGCATAAACAGCAGCAAGAATATCATCTTGTGATGCAATTTCTTCCAACACAGCATTATGAATGGAGCTTTCCTGCCGGATATCAAGCGAAGCAAAATGCAACCCGAAAACCTGCACTTTGTTTATGAGATTATTTATTAGGTGAAGAAACAATCCGTTGTGTTGGTAAATAAGAATCTCTTTTATTTTATTTAGTGAAGCATGTATATCTTTCTTAGTTAGCGATGTACGATGCCCTGGGATAAAAATATTATCATACAATTGTGTTTCCAGTTCCAACAAAATAATATCCACTCCTTTAAAAGTGAGTCTGCGCCTCAATCTGCGTATATCAAGATAATAGCATTTTATAATTGCGCCTCTTAAAGCATCAGCAACTTTTAAAGTTATATCTGTGGTTACAAATGGATTTCCATCCCTGTCACCACCCGGCCAAAAACCCATATTGATCACCGCGTTATCTGAATGAATGGATTCAGGAAATTGTGTTTTAATAAATGAAATTATTCTTCCCGCTGCTGCATAAAATACATTTTCAAGATACCAGATTAAGCTTATTGCTTCATCATAGGGCGATGGTTTTTCTTTTTTAAAAAAAGCCGTTTTGCCGAGTTGCTGCAGATACATATTTATTTGGGAAGTATTATTCTCAGCAAGTGATTTGGAAAGATCATTTATAATTCCTAAAACTGAACCCGGATAAAATTGCGTAGGATGCGCTGTAAGCACCATGCGAATACAAAATGTTTCAAGCTTTTTTGATAACGCTTCTTCTTTTTTATTTTGAAGCACTTCCATCTCCAACTGCTTTAACGTGCCGGCGCCGTTTATATCCTGTACATGTGTAAAAGCAGCGTCTTCCAATGCATCAAATAATACCACCTGCCTTTCCACAAACTGGATGAAGCGAAAAAGAATATCAAGTTTTTCTGCTTGTTTAGTATACGTTGTATGTTTTACAAAAAACTCTTCAACAATTTCTGTGGGGCTTAATTTCTTTTTGTACCCTTCTTCACAATTATTTAAAAACAATGATAACAGGATTCCCGTTTTTTCAATTCGATGAAAAGGCAATGAAGTAAATAAACTATTATACAGCTGAAATTTTATTCCAACATAATTTTTAAAATGCTGCAATCCGCGTAAAGACAGGTTATCCATTATTTAAAATTAAAAGAGATCAAAAAAAGCAGCAATCAATCGGGCTATGAAAATACTTCAAAAACTTCGTTTAGGATTTTACTATGTGTTTCAACTCGAATTTATATATACTCAATTTGAGTAGTGAATTATTAATAAAGTTTCACTGATATTTACCGACTCCAATCCCTGCTGAAATATTTACCTCTCTACAAGTTTACGTTTCGTTTACCAAAAACTAACTGTAATGTTTTCTAAAAACTTTTCATTTGCAAGTATTCTCGATTTAGAGAAAAGTATAGCCGATTGGTTAAAGTCCAATCTTAATATTAAAATTGAAAAAGTTTCTCAGTCGGTAAAT
>JBKJSX010000023.1:0-12173 GCA_046594375.1 Chitinophagaceae bacterium | reverse complement strand
TGGATAAAAAATACTTTTGCTCCGCAGGATGCAGGAACTTTAATTGAAAACACAACTTCAAAAAATGGCGGAAACATTCGTGGCATTTCAAGCATTAACAAACTGGCCCTGCTAAGCCTTGAAGGCAGCGGGATGATCGGTATCCCCGGATTTTCAAAGCGTTTATTTGAAGCATTATCAAACGAAAAAATAAATGTTGTACTAATCACACAAAGTTCTTCAGAGCATTCCATTTGTGTTGGCATTGAAGAACTGAATGCTGATGCAGCAAAGGAAGCAATTGACAACGCATTTGCTTACGAGATAGAAATAAAAAAAGTAGAGCCGCTGATTGTTGAAAAAGACCTTGCGATTGTTGCACTTGTTGGTGATAGCATGAAAAACCATCCCGGCATTAGTGGTAAGATGTTTAGCGTACTCGGAAAGAATGGTGTGAACATACGGGCAATTGCACAAGGTTCTTCAGAAAAAAATATTTCAGCAGTTATCGCAACAAAGGATGTAAAAAAAGCGATCAACGTTTTGCATGAAGAATTTTTTGAAACAACTTACAAACAGGTAAACCTTTTTATCAGTGGAACAGGAAACGTTGGAAGCAGGCTACTGGCGCAATTGCAACAGCAATTTGAATACCTGCATGATCATCTTCGTTTGCAGGTTCGTGTTACAGGAATTTCCAATAGTAAAAAAATGTTCTTTAATGATGAAGGTATTGACCTTATAAAATGGAAAGAATTATTACATTCAGGACAAGAAATGAAAATGAGTGATTTCATTTCCATCATCCAAAAAAAGAATTTAAGGAACTCAGTATTTATTGACATAACCGCGAATGCAGAAGTTGCCAAAACCTATGCGCATTTTTTAGAGAAAAGTATTTCAGTAGTTGCATGTAATAAAATTGCCTGCTCCTCTGCATATGAATATTATAAAAAATTAAAAGATCTTGCAAGGGAATTTAATGCCCTTTTCCTCTTTGAAACAAATGTGGGCGCTGGGCTACCGGTAATAGGCACCTTGAACGATCTGCTGCGTAGTGGCGATATAGTAAACCATATAGAAGCGGTATTAAGCGGCACATTAAATTTTGTTTTTAATAATTATACAGGAGAAAAAAGTTTTGCATCTGTTGTAAAACAGGCACAGGATGAAGGATACACAGAACCTGATCCAAGGTTAGATCTAAGCGGAACAGATGTGATGCGTAAAATAATGATACTTGCAAGGGAGACAGGAGAAAAAATTGAGATGGAAGATATCAGCAATAACTCTTTTATGCCGGAAGCATGCATGAAGGGAGATGTTGAAAATTTTTATAAAGAAATGGAAAAGCATGAAAACCATTTTAAAGAATTAGTTGAGGAAGCAAAGCAGGCAGGTAAAAAATTAAAGTTTGTTGCATCCTACCATCATTCTCCTTCAGGCGATGGCGGCAAAGCTTCAGTAGGATTACAGCATATTGATCCGCAACACGATTTTTATCACTTGTATGGAAAAGATAATGCAGTGCTTTTTTATACCAACCGTTATTCAGAGCAACCACTGGTAGTTAAAGGTGCAGGAGCAGGTGCAGAAGTGACTGCATCAGGTGTGTTTGCAGATATCATAAGAGCTGCAGCTCCTTCAAATTAATTACTATGAGATCTGTAAAAATAAAATCACCTGCTACCATAGCGAATTTAGTTTGTGGTTTTGATGTAATAGGTATGGCATTAAATGATCCACAGGATTTTATGCAGCTCACCCTTAGCGAAACACCCGGCATACGCATTCAACACAACGACATTTACAATCTCCCCACCACTCCTGAAAAAAATGTTGCCGGCGTTTCGTTGTTAGAATTAATGGAGGAATTAGACGATACAATTGGCTTTGATCTGATCATAGATAAACATATAAAACCCGGCAGTGGTCTCGGCTCCAGCGCTGCAAGTGCTGCAGGAGTTGTTGTGGCTGCCAATCATTTACTGAAAAATAAATTTTCAAAAGAAGACCTTGTTCGATTTGCAATGGCCGGAGAAAAACTTGCCTCAGGAGTTAAACATGCAGATAATATTTCACCATGCATTTATGGAGGCGTAACACTTATACGTTCCATTTTTCCTTTGGATATAATTCCTTTGCCGGCACCGCCTATGTATGTAACAGTTGTACATCCACAGATAGAAGTAAAAACTTCTGATGCAAGAGAAATTCTTCGTAAAGAAGTTTTATTGAAAGATGCCATTAAACAATGGGGAAATATTGCAGGTCTGATTACAGGTTTTATGCAAAACAATTATGGCTTAATTAGCCGAAGTCTTGAAGATGTCATCATTGAACCCGTTAGAAGTATTTTAATTCCGGGCTTTGATGAGGTAAAGAAAAAATGCGTAGAAGCAGGTGCATTAGGCGGTGGCATTGCAGGTTCGGGTCCTTCTATTTTTATGCTATGCAAACAAGAAAATATTGCTCATGATGTTGAAATCATTATGAAAGAAATTTATGACAACATGGGATTGGCTTATCATACTTATGTTACAACAATAAATAATGAGGGAATCACAATTACTGAAGAATCATAGATAAAGCAATGCTTTACCACAGTACAAATCATAACTCACCAATAGTAAATTTTAAAGAAGCTACTATAAACGGACAGGCGCCTGACAAAGGTTTGTATTTCCCTGAAAGCATTCCTCAACTACCTGAAAATTTTATCAGGAACATTAATAAATTTTCAAAAGAAGAAATTGCATACACAGTTATTCAACCTTACATAGGCGATGTAATTCCCAAAAATGAATTGGAAAGAATTATTGCAGAAACTATCAACTTTGAATTCCCTTTGGTAAAGATTGAAGAAAATATTTTCTCCCTTGAATTATTCCATGGACCAACGCTTGCATTTAAAGACGTGGGTGCAAGATTTATGAGCCGATGCCTGGGCTATTTTGTAAATCATCCCGATAGATATCAGGATAAAAAAATAACTGTACTTGTTGCAACTTCCGGAGATACAGGCGGAGCCGTAGCCAATGGGTTTTATGATGTAGATGGTGTTGATGTAATAATTCTTTATCCCTCAGGAAAAGTGAGCAGCGTACAGGAATTACAATTAACAACATCAGGAAAAAACATAACAGCATTAGAAGTTGATGGAACATTTGATGATTGCCAGGCACTCGTCAAAAAAGCTTTCGCAGATGATGAAATAAATAAAAAATTATTTCTTACCTCAGCCAACTCTATCAACGTTGCCCGCTGGCTTCCACAACAATTTTATTATTTCTTTGCATATCAGCAATGGAAAGATGAAGATCATCTTCCCGTGATAAGTGTGCCCAGCGGTAATTTTGGGAATATATGTGCAGGGATGTTGGCTCATCAATCGGGGTTGCCGGTCCAGCATTTTATTGCAGCATGTAATGGTAATGATATTGTACCTAATTACATGCAAACAGAAAACTATACCATAAAAAAATCTGTTGCAACATTGTCCAACGCGATGGATGTTGGAGATCCCAGCAATTTCATTCGTATTCTTGAGATCTTTAATAAGGAATTTCTTTCGCTTAAAAATGTTTTGACGAGTTATAGTATTTCCGATGAAGAAACAAGATCAGTTATAAAAGATGTTTTTCTTACAAAAAAATATTTATTGGATCCTCATGGTGCTGTTGGATATATTGCGCTAAAAAAATATTTGGAAACGCATCCTTCTCTGCCGGGAATATTTTTAGAAACAGCACATCCTGTAAAATTTTATGATGTTGTGGAAATGATAATTGAACAGCCTGTTCCCATACCTGCTAAAATAAAAGACCTGCTTAAGAAAAAAAAGAAAAGCATTACAATGAATTTTGATTATGCTTCTTTTAAAGATTTTTTAATAGCAGAATAACACTTGCTTCCTATCCAGTAACTTCTACTCGCATTGATTTTTAATCTTGATGGTATTGTTTAAGTCGGGTTCCGCTAAGAAAATGATCTGAAGACACTAAAAAATGATTTATTTTTTTGCCTGGTGCCTTGTCTTCAAAATATCAGTTATATCATTTAATTCAAAACCTTTGGCTTGTAATAAAATCAGGTAATGAAATAACAGGTCGGCAGCTTCATTTTTAAATCTTTCTGCGTCATTATCTTTTGCTTCGATAATTAATTCTACAGCCTCCTCCCCTACCTTTTGTGCAACTGCATTCAATCCTTTTATAAGCAGAGAACTTATATATGATTTTGGTTTTGGACTCTTTCTCCTGCTTTCTACTATTTTTTCAAGTTGCACCAAAAAATTTTCTTTATCACCTATATTTTCTTCATTAAAACAGGTATCGCTTCCTGTATGGCAAGCCGGTCCAACAGGTTTTGCCTTAATTAAAAAAGTATCACTATCACAATCTAATTTGATGTCGATGAGATGCAGGTAATTTCTACTAACCTCACCCTTTGTCCATAAACGTTTTCTTGATCTGCTATAAAAAGTAACAAGTTTCGTTTCTATTGTTTTATGCATTGCTTCTTTACTCATATAACCCAGCATGAGTACAATGTTGGTATTTGCGTCCTGAATTATTGCAGGGATCAATCCATCGGTAAATTTTAAGAAGTCTGGTTTTAGCGGTTTCATATTCTTACTTTTATATTGTTCTCTTTTAAATATTTTTTTAAAGCTGCTATTTCAATTTCTTTATAATGAAATATACTTGCTGCCAAAGCCGCATCAGCACTGGCTTTATTAAATACATCTTTAAAATGTTCCATTGTTCCGGCTCCGCCGGATGCTATCACCGGAACAGGAAGTATGCTTGACAACAATGAAGTTATATCCAAAGCAAATCCGTTTTTTTTTCCGTCGTTATTCATTGATGTTAAGAGTATCTCTCCGGCTCCAAGGTCTACTGCCTGGTGTGCCCAATCAATTGTTTTGGTATCCGTTTTTGTTCTACCGCCATTTAAATAAACATACCATTCACCATCATCTTCTTTTTTTGTATCGATAGCAAGCACCGCACACTGGCTTCCGAATTCATTAGCTATTTGTCTGATGAGTTGTGGATTTTTATAAGCAGCCGTATTAATGGAGATCTTGTCAGCACCGTGTTGTAACAATTCCGCAACATTTTCTACTGAAGAAATTCCACCTCCAACTGTAAAAGGAATATTGATATTGTGAGCAAGCTTTTTCACAAGTTCAATAAGTGTTTTTCTTTTTTCAATTGTTGCAGTAATATCAAGAAATACCAATTCGTCTGCGCCCTGCTGTGAATAAAACTTTGCCAGTTCAACGGGATCACCGGCATCACGAATATTTTCAAAATTGATACCCTTGACGGTTCTTCCGTCTTTAATATCCAAACATGGTATGAGGCGTTTGGTAAGGCCCTGCCCATTAAATCCCGCTGAAGGGAAATCTGGAAGGGCATCACGATTTTGAACATTGTTATTTGCAAGCATTGTATTCTAATTACTATTTAAATCTACTAATTCCTTCAAAGTTATTTTTCCTTCATAAATAGCTTTGCCGATAATAACACCGCTGCAACCAATATTTTGTAATTCAATAACGTCATCAATATTACAAACACCACCGCTCGCAATGAATTGTAATGAAGGAAATTGCTTAATAATATTTTTATACAATTCAATTGAAGGCCCTTGCATTACTCCATCTTTTGCAATGTCAGTACAAAAAATATGCAATGCTCCGAAGGCAAGCATTTTAGCAATAAAATCAAAAACAGAAATTCCTGCATCCTCAAGCCAGCCGCTTATTTTTATATTCTCATCCAATACATCAGCACCAATTAATATTTTATCTCTGCCAAATTCCATGAGCCATTCTTCAATCATCTCCGGGTGTTTAACTGCAATACTTCCCAATGTTACCATAGATGCCCCGGCATTAAAAACGCTGCTCACATCATTGATATTTTTAATGCCTCCTCCAAAATCAATTACCAGTTTTGTATTTGTCGCGATGGATTCAAGCACTTTTAAATTTTGTATACTGCCTGCTTTTGCGCCATCAAGATCCACGATATGCAATCGCTGTAAACCGGCATCCTCAAATGATTTAGCGGCATCAATAGGATCATCATGATAAATAATTTGCTTTGCATAATCACCTTTGGTAAGCCTCACACACTTACCATTGATTATATCTATCGCAGGAATTATTTGCACTTATTTCAAATTTAAAAAATTCAATAAAATTTTATCGCCAACATCAGCCGACTTCTCTGTATGAAACTGAACGCCATAAAAATTATTTTTTTGTATAGCGCCGCTGTATGGCAAAATATAATCAGTAGTTGCGATAGTTTCTTTACCATACTCGGCATAAAAACTGTGAACATAATAAACAAATAAGTTTTCTTGTATACCTTCAAACAAAGGGGAGGATAAATTATAAATATTATTCCATCCCATTTGTGGAACTTTATATTTTTTGTCTTCTGTAATAAATCTTTTTACTTCAAGGTCTATAATTCCTAAGCCTGTTGTATTATTTTCCTCGGAATGATTGCACAACAACTGCATCCCGACGCATATTCCTAAAACAGGCTGTGTAAGTTGTTTAATAACTTCGTCAAGATTCTTTTCTTTAAGGCTTTCCATTGCAGAAAAAGCATTTCCAACTCCCGGGAAAATAACTTTATCTGCGCTTTTTATTTCAGCATGATCATCCGTTACAATTGCATTGTAGCCCAAACGCTCCAAAGCATATTGAACACTTTGAACATTACCCGCATTATATTTTATGATCGCAATATCCATTTATAAAATCCCCTTTGTTGATGGAAGTGAATTGTTATTTATATCTCTTTTGGCCGCCATTTTTATCGCTTTTGCAAATGCTTTAAAAATTGCTTCAATTTTATGATGCTCGTTTTGTCCTTCAGCTTTAATATTGAGATTACATTTTGCTGAATCACTGAATGATTTAAAGAAGTGGTAAAACATTTCGGTAGGCATCTCTCCTATCTTTTCTCTTTTAAATTCCGCATCCCAAACAAGCCAGCTCCGTCCACCAAAATCCAACGCAACCTGCGCCATGCAATCATCCATGGGCAATAAAAATCCATAGCGCTCTATCCCTCTCTTATCTCCCAAAGCCTTTGCCATAGCTTCACCCAGAGTAATGCCTACATCTTCAATTGAATGATGTTCGTCAATATGAAGATCGCCATTACATTTAATAGAAAGATCAATGTTTCCGTGCCTTGCAATTTGTTCCAACATGTGATCAAAAAAAGAAAGTCCTGTTTTTATATCAGCATTACCGTTTCCATCTAAATTTAATTCTATCGTGATTTTTGTTTCGTTTGTATTCCGTTCATGAAATATTTTGCGTGAAGGCAGTTTTAAAAATTCATAAATATCTTTCCAGCTAATAGTTTGTAATGCAATTGTTTCTCCGAGCTCATCAACTGATTCTTTAATTTCTGCAGCGCCAAGGTTATCATTATTATTTAACCATAATCCTTTGCAGTTAAGATTTTTTGCCAGCAACATATCAGTTATCCTATCGCCGATAACAAAAGAATTCGCGATGTCATAATTTTCATTATTCAAATATTCTGTTAACATCCCGGTTCTAGGCTTACGCGTTGGAGCATTGTCTGCCGGAAATGTTTTATCAATACATACGTTGGTAAAATGAATATTTTCATTTTCGAGACTCTTTATAATAAAATTATGTACTGGCCAAAAAGTATTTTCAGGAAACGACTCAGTACCCAGCCCATCCTGGTTTGTAACCATTACTAATTCATAATCCATCTCCTTGGCAATCTTTGTCATGTATTCAAACATATGCTTATAAAACTCCAATTTAGGGAATGAATCCAATTGGTAAGTTGGCGGAGCTTCTTTAATTAATGTGCCATCACGGTCTATAAATAATATTTTTTTATTCATACTCTTTTAATATTTTAATCAATTGAAGATTTTCATCCGGGGTACCGATAGTTATGCGCAGGCAATTTTCACACATAGTTTCTTTGCTTCTGTTTCTTACAATAATTTTATTTTGAGACAGAAAATTATACAATGCGATTGCATCAGATACTCTCACTAATAAAAAATTAGCATCACTCTCAAATATTTTTTTTACAAAAGAAAATTGTTTCAATTCTTTTATAAGAAATTCTCTTTGCCACACCGTCTCCTTTATCCAGTCGTTAACCTGTTGCGTATTATGCAAAGCCTCAATAGCCAAAGCCTGTGAAGCTTTATTAATATTATATGGCGGTTTTACTTTATTAAATATATCAATGATGGGCAGTGAAGCGAAAGCCAGTCCCAGCCTTAATGACGCAAGTCCCCATGCTTTTGAAAGGGTTTGCATAACAACAAGGTTTTCATATTCAGTAAGCTCCTGTATAAATGTTTTTTGCTTTGAAAAATTTATATATGCTTCATCAATGATCACAATCCCAGGAAAATTATTGAGCAACAATTCAACATCCACTCTCTTCATATTATTTCCTGAGGGGTTGTTGGGAGAACAAATAAAAAGAAGTTTTGTATTTTCATCAGTTGCATCCATTATGCCTTCCACATCCAATTGAAAATCTTTTGTAAGATTTACTTTTCTTATTTCAACATCATTAATGTTTGCGCTTACTTCATACATTCCATAAGTAGGCGGGCAGATGATAACATTATCCTTTCCGGGGTTACAAAAAATTCTGTATGCAAGGTCAATCACTTCATCACTTCCGTTGCCAATAAAAATATATTCATGAGGTACGCTTTTAATTTTTGCCAACTCAAATTTTAACTGCCATTGCAACGGGTCAGGGTAACGGTTAAAACTTTCCGGCAATGGTGAACCAAAACTGTTTTCATTAGCATCAAGAAACACAGATGCCTCGCCCTTAAACTCATGCCGTGCAGATGAATAAGGCGTAAGCTTCCTTATATTATCTCTTATCAATTTTTTCAATTCAAATTTCATTACCTATACATTTTTCAAACGGATCGAAACAGCATTCTTATGAGCATCCAGGCCTTCTGCGGCAGCCATAAGTTCTACGGCATTACCAATATTTTTTAATCCGTCTTTATTTAACTTTTGAAAAGTGATCTTCTTTACAAAACTATCAAGCGATACTCCTGAGTAAGCTTTTGCATATCCATTAGTTGGCAATGTATGATTGGTTCCGGATGCATAATCACCCACACTTTCAGGAGAATAATTACCAAGAAAAACGCTGCCGGCATTGATAATTTTTTCTGATAGCACCGAAGCATTATCAGATGCCAGAATCAAATGCTCAGCTGCATATTCATTCAATAAACAAAATGCTTCATCAACATTTTTCATCACAACTAAATTGCTTTTTGATAAAGCAGCTTCAACTACATTTTTTCTTGACAGGTTTTTTATTTGAATATTAATTTCCTGTTTCACATTTTCAATAATACTTTCTGATGAAGCAACCAATAGTACATTACTGTCAACACCATGTTCGGTCTGGCTTAAAAGATCGGAGGCAACAAATGCAGGCTCACAACTTTCATCAGCATACACGGCAACTTCACTCGGACCTGCAGGCATATCAATGGCAATACCATCCATGTTTATCATTTGCTTTGCACAAGTAACAAATTGATTTCCCGGTCCAAATATTTTATACACTTTGCCGATGCTTTCACTGCCGTAAGCCATCCCGGCAATTGCCTGTACACCTCCCACTTTATAAATATTCTTTAGACCTAACAATTCGGCACTGTACAAAATTACTGGGTTGATATTGCCATTTGTGTCAGAGGGTGTGCAAATGACAATTTCGCTGCAACCTGCCATTACAGCGGGTATGCCGAGCATTAGTAAAGTTGAAAACAAAGGTGCCGTTCCGCCGGGAATATATAAACCAACTTTTTCAATTGCTACAGATTTACGCCAGCACAAAACTCCTTTTGAAGTTTCTATTTTCAGTTCTTCATGTTTTTGTACTGCATGAAATTTTTCAATATTATTTTTAGCTAATTGAATCGCATCTTTCAAATCTTCATCGACAAGGTTAACAGCTTCATCAATTTCAGCATTGGTTACTTTTAATTCCTTCAATAAAACTTTACCAAACTGCAGACTGTATTTTTTTATTGCAGCATCTCCATTTTCTTTTACATCTTTTAAAATATCTGACACAGTAATCCTTAATTCCGCATCATCAATTTTTGGGCGCTCAATTATCTCAGCCCATTTTTCTCTTCCCGGATTTATAAAAGTTTGCATATTATTCAGTCTTAAAAGTCTGCCTTTAGAGTCCCGATAGTTATCGGGATAGCCGGTTTACATTATCATCTTTTCAATTGGCACAACCAAAATTCCTTCTGCGCCTAATTCTTTCAACTTTTCAATCACATCCCAGAAAACATCTTCATTTACCACACTTTGTACACTGCTCCATCCTTCTTCAGCCAAAGGCACAACGGTAGGGCTTTTCATACCCGGCAATATGGCAGCAATATTTTTCAACTGATTATTAGGAGCGTTCAACAAAATATATTTATTGTTCTTTGCTGTTTTAACTGCATTGATCCTCAGCAATAATTTTTCAAGGATACTTTTATTTTCTTCAGATAAATTTTTATTAGAACAAACGACAGCCTCAGATTTTAAAATTACTTCTGCTTCTTTTAATCCATTAGTAAAAAGCGTACTGCCACTACTTACAAGGTCGCAGATCGCATCAGCTAATCCTATACCTGGGGCAATTTCAACAGAGCCACTTATCTCATGAATTTCTGCGTTAACTTTTTTCTCTGAAAGATATTTTTGCAATATCGAAGCATATGTTGTTGCGATCTTTAATCCTTCCAGGTCACTAATAGTGTTGTAAGCCATACCTTTTGGCACAGCAATACTAAGCCTGCATCTTCCAAATCCAAGACGATAAAGCAATTCAATATCTTTTCCTTTTTCAAGCAAAACATTTTCACCAACAAATCCTATGTCTGCAACTCCATCATACACATATTGAGGAATATCATCGTCCCGAAAAAAATATACTTCCACCGGGAAATTATAAGCAACGGCTTTCAATTGTTTGTTACCGTTATTAAATTCAATGCCACACTCTTTTAAAAGCTTTATTGAATCCTCATACAGCCTTCCTGATTTCTGAATTGCGATCTTTAGCATACACCTGTTTTCAAAAGTTACTAAAAATAAAAAAGGACTTACGATAAGTAAGCCCTTTTGAGAATATGTTTAACACATATAGATCAACATAGCCTACCCAACGGGCAGAGAATGATGATGTATATGTATAAATTGTTTCATTATTTATACAAAGTAAAGGATGAATGCCCATTCAAACAAAAAAAATTACTACAAATTCCTGTTAACTAAATATTTCAATAGATTTATTAAAAAAGTAATAAGTTTGTGTAGTAATGAAAACAATTTCAACACATATCTTTTACTGCAACATCATCTGTTGTTGTATTATGCCGTAAGGCATATATTTTATAGCCCTTACGGCTTTCCGCATCTACATATTATATCTTTTTTAAAAAATTCTCATCACTTAAAAAATACCATTTATGAGCAACAATCTTCGTTTTGAAACATTACAATTACACGCAGGGCAACAAATTGACCCAACAACAAAATCAAGGGCAGTTCCTGTTTATCAAACAACTTCTTATGGTTTTGATAATTCAGAACATGCAGCCAACCTTTTTGGATTAAAAGTATTTGGCAATATTTACACCCGCATTATGAACCCAACTACTGATGTGTTTGAACAACGCATTGCAGCGCTGGAAGGCGGCGTAGCGGCACTTGCAACCGGCAGCGGGCAGGCAGCACAATTTTTAGCGTTAAATAATATTTTACAGGCAGGGGATAATTTTGTTTCTACAACATTTCTATATGGTGGAACTTACAATCAATTTAAAGTTGCTTTTAAGCGCCTTGGTGTCGAAGCAAGATTTGCCGACGGAGATGATGCTGAAAGTTTTGTAAAGCACATTGATAAAAATACAAAGGCTATTTATTTAGAAACGATAGGCAACCCCCGCTTGAATATTCCAGACTTTAAAAAGTTCGCTGACCTGGCAAAAGAATATGATCTTCCTTTAATTGTTGACAATACATTTGGTACGGCAGGCTACCTTTTCCGCCCGCTGGAACATGGCGCAAACATCGTTGTTGAATCAGCCACCAAGTGGAT
>JBKJSX010000257.1:0-6259 GCA_046594375.1 Chitinophagaceae bacterium | reverse complement strand
TACAGGCAAAACTTGGATATGAAAAAGCAAAGAATGCCGTTTCCAAAGTTCATACACAAATACAAATTAATGGAGGTGGTAGAACCAATGCCGGCGGCACTTACATAATTTCTTCTCCACGAAGTGGGTATATAGTAGAAAAAAATATTAATGCCGGAAGCTTTATCAGAAATGATAACAACCAGAATTTATTTACCATCTCCGATATGCAGGATGTTTGGGTTTGGGCAAATGTTTTTGAAACTGACATCAATAAAATAAAAGTTGGAACTCCGGCACAAGTGACAACGCTTGCTTATCCTGACAAAATATTTATGGGCAAAGTTGATCATATAAATTCAGTGCTTGATCCATCGAGTAAAGCGATGAAAGTAAAAATTGTATTGCCAAATAATGATTTGTTACTAAAGCCTCAGATGTTTACAAAAATTGTGATTGCTGATAAAGAAGATCAACAGTCTTTGGAAATACCCAGTAGGGCTTTGGTGTTTGATGGCGGCAAAACTTACGTGATCATGTATAAAGATAACTACAATATCAGGGTGCAGGAAGTTGATATATTAAAAACTGTTGGTGATAAAACTTACATCCGGAAAGGGTTGATACAAGGCGACAAGATCGTTAGTAACAACCAGCTTCTTCTCTACAATTCTTTAAGCGAAGAATAATATCATGGAGACTTTTTATTTATCAATTTCAAAAAAATATTGCAGTGGTTAAACTCATAAAAAATATAATCCATTTTTCTCTTCGCCATCGTTATCTTATTTTTTTTCTTACTGTAATTTTGGTAGTTATAGGCGTATGGAGTTATAAAAATACACCTATAGAAACATTTCCTGATGTTACTAATACGCAGATCATCATCATAGCGCAATGGCCCGGCCGCAGTGCTGAGGAAGTTGAAAAATTTATAACAATTCCACTAGAGGTGGCTTTAAATTCTGTGCAGAAAAAAAGTAATTTAAGGACTACCTCGGCATTTGGATTAAGTTATATAAGATTGATCTTTGATGATGATGTGGATGATGCATTTGCCCGCCAGCAGGTTATGAGCCGGTTAAGCAATGCTAATCTCCCTGAAGGTGTTGTGCCTGACGTTCAGCCACCGTATGGACCTACCGGTGAAGTGTATCGTTACACTCTTACAGGAAAAAATTATTCTGTCCGTGATCTTACAACCATACAGGATTGGGTGCTTGACCGCCAATTTAAAAGTGTGTCCGGTGTTGCAGATGTAAATAGTTTTGGTGGAGAGGAAAAAATATTTGAGATCAGTATCAATCCAAATCATTTAAGTCAATACAATCTAAGCTCGCTGGATGTTTACACGGCTGTTGCTAAAAGCAATTTAAATGTAGGGGGAGATGTAATTGAAAAAAACGGTCAGGCTTATGTGGTTAGAGGAATAGGCCAGCTAAATAATGTTGCTGAAATTGAAAATGTGATAATCACAAATATAAATGGGGTACCTATTTTAGTTAAGAATGTAGGAACTGTAAAGGAAAGCGCAAAGCCCCGGCTGGGTCAGGTTGCAAGAGATTTTAATAAAGATGTGATAGAAGGAATTGTGGTAATGCGAAAGGGCGAAAATCCGGAAGAAGTATTAAATCTTATTCACCAAAAGGTAAATGATCTTAATCAGAACATTTTACCGAGAGGTGTAAAGATCGATACCTTTTATGACCGTACAAACCTCATGGATTTTGCAACAGAAACAGTAATACACAATCTGATCGAAGGAATAATTTTAGTTACGGTAATTGTATTATTATTTATGGCCGATTGGCGTACTACACTTACCGTTAGTATTATAATTCCCTTATCCCTATTGTTTGCATTTATATGTATGAGGATTAAAGGAATGTCTGCCAACCTTCTGAGCATGGGCGCCATTGATTTCGGAATTATAATAGATGGCGCTGTTGTTATGGTAGAAGGGTTATTCGTAGTGCTGGATCATAAAGCAAGAGAAGTTGGAATGGAAAAATTCAACAAGCTTGCAAAGATGGGGTTGTTCAAACAGAAAGGGACTGAAATGGGTAAAGCAATTTTCTTTTCTAAACTAATTATTATCACCTGCCTTATTCCAATTTTTGCTTTTCAAAAAGTAGAGGGTAAAATGTTTTCCCCGCTGGCTTATACCTTGGGTTTTGCCTTAGTTGGCGCTTTGTTGTTTACACTTACTCTGGTTCCTGCGTTGTCGAGCGTTTTGCTTAGAAAAAATGTGAGAGAAAAACACAATCCTATAGTTATCTTTTTTGAAAAAGGTATTTCAAAATTATTTCGAATTACCTATAAAAACAAAAAGCTAAGCCTGCTAATTGCCTTTGCTTTTATGGTGCTAACATTTTTTTCTGCAAGATTTTTAGGTACAGAATTTTTGCCCGCATTAAATGAAGGCGCTTTGTGGGTGGAAGCTGAATTGCCCATGAGTGTTAGTTTGCCTGAAGCTAATTACATAAGTAATAAAATGGTTGAAGTGCTTCATAAATTTCCTGAAGTAAAACAAACCCTGGCACAGGTTGGCAGAACCAATGATGGAACAGACCCCAAAGGATTTTTTAATGTGCAGATACAGGTTGACCTTTTACCTGAAAAAAAATGGAAAAGAAATATTACCGCGGATGAACTAATAAATGAAATGGATGTTGAGTTTAAAAAATATCCGGGTATTGTTTTTAATTATTCACAACCAATAAGGGATAATGTGGAGGAAGCCGTATCCGGTGTAAATGCATCACTTGCTGTAAAAATATTCGGTACTGATTTCGTTGCTCTTGATAAACTTTCAAAAGAAGTGAAGGCCCAATTAAAGCAGGTTAAGGGGATTGAAGACCTTGGTGTTGAGAAAAATCTTGGACAGCCGGAATTCAGAATAGAATTGGATCAGCAAAAGATGGCAATGTATGGTGTTAACATGGCCGATGCACAAAGCGTTATTGAAATGGCGGTAGGTGGAAAAGCCGCGACCCAATTATACGAAGGTGAAAGAAAATTTGATATACGCATCAGGTATGAACAACAATATCGTGCTGATCAGGAAGCAATTGAAAACCTGATGATGCCGGGCAAAGACAATATTAAAATTCCTTTAAAAGAGATTGCCGACATTAAAACAATAACAGGCCCTGCATTTATTTACCGTGATAATAATTTAAGATATATCGCAATAAAATTTTCAGTAAGGGGAAGAGACTTGGGAAGTACGATACTGGAAGCACAGCAAAAAGTAAAAGCAAATGTTAATTTACCACGAAATTATTATACAACATGGAATGGCGAATTTGAAAACCAGGTAAGAGCTTCCAAAACATTATCACAGATAGTTCCTATTTGCTTGCTGGTGATCTTTTTAATTTTATTTGTAACCTTCAATAATGTGAAAGACGCTTTGCTTACTTTGATGAATGTACCATTTGCATTGATAGGAGGTATTCTTGCATTACATGTATCAGGGTTGAATTTTAGCATTAGTGCCGGCATTGGCTTTATCGCATTGTTTGGCGTTTGTATTCAAAACGGAGTAATTCTTATCAGTGTTTTCAAAAAAAATCTTGAAGAAAAAATGCATTTGAATGAAGCAATTTATGATGGTGTGATCTCTAGAGTAAGGCCGGTAATAATGACCGCATTAATGGCAGCGATCGGTTTAATGCCTGCAGCAATTTCTCATGGAATTGGAAGTGAAACACAAAAGCCATTAGCTATAGTAGTTATCGGAGGTTTAATTACCTCTACCATTCTAACCCTTTTAATTTTGCCTGTGATCTATTCAATAGTTTACAGGTTAATGCATGAAAGAGCGAACAGGAAAATACTGAGAAAAGTTGGAGTGGTAAGTAAACTTGAAAATCCTAACAGATAAATGGTTCTTTCAGTTATTTTTTTTTTGTGCAATCTTTTTGCCTGACTTGTAGAAAATTTTATCCCTTTTATCATCCTGATGAGAATGAAAATAAAATGTCAAATCTGATGATGCCTGATGAAACTAAAATTATCGAATGGTAAAAAAATATTGCTTAAAATTTCTTTTTTTGGGCAGCATTTTTATTATTGCTTCTTTCAATATATATGCTCAAACTAAACCGGAACAAGGGTTATTAAATGCATCAGAAAAATTTAATAGTAAACGCTTCAAAGCTGTGTTGGTTAGCGAAGGTGCAGTGGGGGTTCTGATTACAACCGGATTAGAATATTTGTGGTATAAAAAATTTCCACACAGCCGGTTTCATTTTTTTAATGATAACAACGAATGGCTTAATATGGATAAGGTTGGTCATGCTACTACTGCATATAATGTTTCAGCAATGCAATATAATCTCATGCGATGGAGTGGGGTAAAAACTAAGAAAGCCAGTTGGATTGGCGGATTAACCGGGCTCGCTTATCTAACAATGATAGAAATTTTTGATGGCTTCTCACAAAAATGGGGATTTTCAAAAGGGGATATGTTGGCAAACATAGCAGGAAGTACTTTATTTGTAGCACAACAATCTTCATGGGGGCAACAAAAAATACAATTACGATTTTCTTACCACAATTCTATTTTTGCCCAATATAACCCGGAAGAGTTGGGAAAAAAGTTTTCACAAAAGTTGTTTAAGGATTATAACGGGCAGAGTTACTGGCTTTCATTCAACATTTCCTCATTTTTAAATGATAAAAATAATTTTCCAAAATGGATAAATACTGACATAGGTTATGGGGCAGAAGGGATGACTGGTGCAGTTCTAAATCCATCTGTTTTGAATGGAAAAGCTATTCCACAATTTACCCGACAACGCAAATTCTATTTTAGTTTTGATGGCGCTTTTACAAAAAATAATAGCTGTTACCCGGGATGGATAAACATTTTTCACATGCCGGCCCCGGCAATAGAGTTGAAATTAAAGACAAAGGAAATCAAAGAACATCTGTTCTATTTCTAATTCAAATTGTAATTTTTAAAAAACGAATAAATCAAATTGTAACGAACTCAAATAAAGTTTTATTTCACTTTAAAAAATAAAAAAACATGGACAAGTATTGGTTAAAAGATCCTGAACCTCATGATTTTCCTTCCGCAAAAGATTACCTGGAATTGCTTTTTTCAATAGAAGAAACTAAAGCATTTGTAAATAACCTGCAACAGGGAATAACAATTTCAAAGAAGGCAAAAGATATTTTAAGAGCAAGCGGTTTGTCACTGTTGCCGAAAAGCAATATCCACGTAAAAAAGAATATAAAAAAAGTTAACAAAGGGAAAAAATTATCTCCATTGTTACTGGTTAAACACGACTATAAATTAATTATTGCTGATGGTTATCATCGTATTTGTTCCGCATACTATTTATCAGAAGATTTGGAAATTCCCTGTAGATTAATTTAAAAGGTTTAATGCCTGCAGTAATTTCTCATAAAATAGAAAGTCAACACAAAAGCAATTGGCAATAGTAATTATTGGAGGGCTAATTACTTGTATTAAATATTATACTTGTTGATGAACGAAACAGCATACAGGAAAATCCTGAGAAAAGTCGGAGTAGTAAGCAGACTTGAAACCTTTAACATGTAATTCATTAAACACTAAAATCGAGAAAATGAAAATAAATAATTTTTAGCAGCATTTTCAGTTTACTATTGACCCTGTATGTTTTTGCGTAAAGGAGAAAAAATATAACAGGTCTCAATAAAATAAAAATGATTTTACAGAGGATAAACTTTCATACCTGTTGGATGCAATGAAACAAAATAAATTACACAATTTACACCAGCAATTTTCTTCTTAGAAACTATTTGCTTACGAATAGCCAATGGCGTTGGCAAAAGGTGGGTTGAATTTGGAAGAGTATTGCTGCATTAATTTCTTCAGCAGTCAAATAGCTTCTCTCAACATGTTTGAATTTGTAATCTTTTTTTTAGTTTTTGTAGTTTGTTATTAATTGCTGTTTTTTAAACCGAATTGCAAAAAAAAACTCTAAAACATAGCAAAGTGAAGCAAAATCAATTTTTCAACATTTTGATTTAAAGATTCTTACAAGGATTCGGTTTACCCCAAATTCGGAATTAGTTAGTATAACCGAATTTATCTCAAGGGATTTCATGTTTTTTAAGATAAATTGGTGGGCTAAAAACAAAAAAGCCCGTAAACACTGGGGTTTACGAGCTTTTAATTCTATTCAAAATAAACTTTGTCGGGATGACAAGATTCGAACTTGCGACCCCACGCCCCCCAGACGTGTGCGCTACCGGGCTGCGCTACATCCCGAAAAGAAAC
>JBKJSX010000218.1:0-14193 GCA_046594375.1 Chitinophagaceae bacterium | reverse complement strand
TACCATGTAAGAGTTTTTAAACAAGGTAAGCGACTGGTCAAAATCTGCTTTGTTTCCACTTGTAGATCCGCTGTTAAAGGCTGCTGCACCTGCATCATAATAGCCTCCGTACAAATCGAATATTGGTTTATAACGATCTTGTGCCAATATAAGAAATACTTTATTGTCTTTATCGGTATCTATTGCTTTTTTAAAAGCTTCAAAAGCCTGTTCTCTTGCATCGGGAACTGAAACTTTAAATGCAGGATCTGCAGCCAACTCTGCATACACTTTGCTTTTATAATACAATGCAACCGGATCATTTGCATTTTTTGAAATAGCTGCATCTACTTCAACCTTTGCTTTATCATATTGTTTTGCATCAAGGTATGTCTTGATCTTCTTGGTATCCTGGGCAAATATCCCTGATAGCAGAATTAATAAAAACGAATTACTTAAAAGTATTTTTTTCATGCGCTTGTTTTTTATAATTATTAATGGTGCGTACTTATTTTGGAATTATTTTTCTTCTTTTGTCTCAAGGTCCTGATCTTCATCAGATTTTTCATCAATAATATCTTGCTCATTTGTAGATGCATCTTTTACAATATTGGTTGTATCGGTTTCTTCCAAAATTATCTGTGTTGATCCGTCGGTTATAACTTCTATAAATTCCTCATCAGTTTCATGCTCATCAAGCGTGGTGATAGCTGCTATTTCATCCCCTTCATCTAGTCTGATTAATTTTACCCCCTGTGTTGCTCTGCCGGCTTCTCTTATAGTAGTGATAGATGTTCTGATAGTTACTCCTGATTTGCAGGTTATCATCAGATCTTCTTTTTCTGTTACAGCTAATATGCCGATAAGCGGGCCCGTTTTTTCTGTAATATTAATTGTTTTAACGCCTTTACCCCCACGGTTTGTAAATCTATATTCATTAACTGCTGTACGTTTGCCAAAACCTTTGCCACTAACAACTAATACCGTTGTTGTAAGATCATCTTTGTCAACGCAAATCATACCAACTACTTCGTCATTGGTTGGGTCCACTTCAATCCCCGAAACACCAATGGCTCCCCTGCCCGTTGCCCTTACTTTTGATTCAGGAAAATGAATAGCCCGGCCGCTTTTAACTGCCATCAAAATTTCTTTATTGCCATCTGTTAAACATGCATGTATCAACTGATCACCTTCATTGATTGTGATTGCATTTATTCCTGTTAGTCTGGGTCTTGAAAAATCAGCAACTTTTGTTTTCTTGATGATACCATTGCTGGTACACAAAACAATGAAATGATTGTTAATGTATTCTTCGTCCTGAAGATTTTTTATGTCAATGATCGCTCTCACTTTATCATCAGGCGGAATTTGCATAAGATTTTGAATGGCTCTTCCTTTACTTTGTTTATCACCATCAGTAATCTCATAAACCTTAAGCCAGAAACATCTTCCCTTCTCCGTAAAAAATAATAGAGTATGATGTGTAGATGCAACAAAAAGATGCTCGATGAAATCTTCATTTCTTGTACTGCTCCCTCTTGCACCTCTTCCGCCCCTGCGTTGGTTACGATACTCAGTTGCTGATGTACGTTTGATATACCCTAAATGAGAAATGGTTACCACTACATCTTCTTGCTCGATAAGATCTTCCATTTTTATTTCATCATCCAGGTAAACGATCTCTGTTTTTCTTGCGTCGCCAAATTTTTGTTTTACTTCTGCAAGCTCCTCTTTGATTATTTGAAAGCGGATACTTTCTGTCGCCAATATTTCTTCAAGGCGAGCGATCAATGCCATCACTTCTGCGTGCTCCTCTCTTATCTTATCTATCTCCATTCCTGTTAACCTCTGCAAACGCATTTCCAGCACAGCTTTCGACTGTATCTCACTCATGCCAAAATTACTTATCAAACCTTCCTTTGCAATATCCGGTGTAGATGATTTTCTTATCAAGGCTATAACAGCGTCAAGATTATCAAGTGCAATGATATACCCTTCTAATATGTGTGCTCTTTCCTTCGCCTTTCTTAATTCAAATTCTGTTCTTCTTCTTACAACCTCGTGCCTGAATTCGATAAATTCTCTTATAAGATCTTTTACATTCAGCACTTTTGGACGGCCATTTATGAGTGCAACATTGTTAGTTCCAAAAGAAGTTTGCAGATCAGTATGCTTGTAAAGATGATTTATCACAACTTGTGCAATCGCATCTTTTTTAAGATCAACAACTATCCTTGTTCCTTCTTTATTATTGCTTTCATTATTTACATCAGATACGCCTTCAATTACTTTATCACTAACAAGGTGACCGATCTTTTCAGTAAGCATATCCCTGTTAACCTGGTAAGGTACTTCTGTAATAATAATTTTTTCCCTTCCATTTTTCGCGGTCTCAATTGTAACTCTTCCCCTAAGCACAACACGGCCTCTTCCAAAATGAAGGCCTGCTTTTACTCCTTCATAACCATAAATGATTCCTCCCGTCGGGAAATCCGGCGCCTTAACTATTTTTATTAATTCATCTATTGTAATCTCATTATTATCAATGTAAGCTACACAGGCATCCACTACTTCTGTAAGGTTGTGAGGAAGCATATTGGTTGCCATACCTACAGCAATACCGCTTGAGCCATTTACCAATAATTGCGGAATACGAGTTGGTAGTACAGTAGGTTCTTTGGTGGTATCATCATAGTTCAATTGAAAATCTATAGTGTCTTTTTCAATATCCTCCAACATGCTTTCTGCGAAACGCTGTAAACGAACTTCGGTGTACCGCATTGCAGCAGGACTGTCTCCATCCTGGCTTCCGAAATTTCCCTGTCCGTCGATGAGCATATAACGCATACTCCACTCCTGCGCCATTCTTACCATAGTATCATAAATGGCAGTATCACCATGCGGATGATATTTACCCATTACATCACCCACAATACGGGCTGATTTTTTATACGGCTTTCCGAAAGTATTTCCCATCTCATGCATACCGAATAAAATGCGGCGATGCACAGGTTTTAATCCATCTCTTACATCGGGTAAAGCACGCCCAACGATCACGCTCATTGAATAATCAATGTAGGATGATTTCATTTGTTCTTCAATATTTACAGGGATAATTCTGCCTCTGGGAATGCCGTCGTTTGGTAGTTGATCTTCTATCGTTTCCATATGATTTTTACAGAAGCAAATATACCTTATTCACATCGGTTTTCCCTGTTTTATAAAACGCGAAATCCTCAATTTTTACACAATTTTCTGGGGGTTGGGAAAAGCTGATTTCTTTTTTCATTATTGCCAGATTGAAGTAATAAAAACTCCTTACCAGCCTACATTACCTCACCCCAATCCCTCTCCTTGCGAATTAGGGCAAAACTATTCATCAGATGGAGTTTCAAAGAATTCATAGAATTTAGTCCGATAATAATGTTCTTCTTTACAAAAACTCTGGCATACTTTTAATTCTGTTTAAAAAATTACAATTTTGTTTTACAGAAATATGTTTTTTACATGAAAAAAATATTGTTGTTTGGCGCAGGAAAATCTGCTACTTGCCTTATAGACTACCTGGTAAAAGAATTAGGAAAAAATAACTGGCATTTGATTGTTTGTGATGCCGATTTAAATTTAGCAAATTCAAAAATTAATAATGCAGAAAACGCACAAGCTGTTTCAATAAATGTAGAAAATGAAGACTCAAGAAAGCAATTGGTACGATCTGCCGATATTGTTGTTTCGATGCTTCCCCCGACGCTGCATTTTTTAATTGCAAAAGATTGTGTTGAATTTAGTAAGAATTTGCTCACCGCCTCTTATGTTGATGAAAATATTAAAAGCCTTGAAAAAGAAATTACAGACAAAAAATTATTGTTTCTCTGTGAGATGGGATTAGATCCCGGCATTGATCACATGAGTGCAATGAAGTTGATCCATACCATAAAAGAAAAAGGAGGGATAATAACTTCCTTTATTTCTCATTGTGGTGGATTGATCGCACCAGAAAGTGATAACAATCCATGGCATTATAAAATTACCTGGAATCCGCGAAACATAGTGCTGGCAGGCAAAGACGGTGCAGAATATCTGAAAGAAAATAAAATTGTAAAAGTTTCTTACCTATCAATTTTTAAAGATTGTCCCACAGTAAATGTGATCGATAATTATCCATTGTGCTGGTATCCTAATCGTGATTCATTGCCTTACATTAACCTGTACGAATTGAATGGAATATCTACTTTTATAAGAACAACTTTGCGGCATCCTGCTTTTTGCCAAGGATGGAACAAATTAGTAAATATGGGATTGACAGATACATCTGATCATGATCAAATTAACGAGTGTGTAACTTTTAAAGAATGGTTTAATAATAAAGCTGCTGCAATAACTGATGTATTTAATAATGAATTTGTAGAACAGTTAGATTTTTTAGAACTAAAAAGTAATAATCAACTCCCGGAAAATTGTGAAAACTCTGCCGATATTTTACAAAATATTCTTGAAAGAAAATTAGCTATCATAGAAGACGATAAAGATATGATTGTGTTGATGCATGAATTGAAATATGAGGTAAGAGGTAAGAATTATGGAATAAAAAGTAGCCTGATTGTGAAAGGAGAAGATAGTTTAAGAACCGCTATGGCAAAGACGGTTGGGTTACCTTTAGGCATTGCCACTAAATTAATTCTACAGGATAAAATAAAAATAACCGGATTGCATATACCAATAGTTCCTGAAATTTATATGCCTGTGTTGGAAGAATTGGAAAAGAATGGGATTGTATTTAATGAACAAACATTATCGTAATAGTTTCTTCAGTGCCTCCACTCCTTCTGTTGCAGCCTTTTCAATAAAGAAAAAATTTGTTGGTGCAGATGCGTAAGGTATTTTTTTGTCAATGATATATTTGTGAACTTCATGGGGTACATAATCCACAAGCCCGGCAGCAGGATACACCTGTAATGAACTTCCAATCAACACAAAAATATCAGCTTGCCGCATAATTTTTATTGCATCAGTTATTTTTGGCACAGGCTCTTCAAACCAAACAATATTTGGACGAAGCTGGCTTCCGTCCTCTGCAATGTCTCCTAAATTAATATCATCCCTGATATCATAAATTTTATTTTCATCCTTCTCTCCTCTCATCTTAAAAATCTCTCCGTGAAGATGTATAACATTTGTTGAACCGCCTCTCTCGTGCAGGTCATCTATGTTTTGTGTAACTATCGTAACAAAAAAATCTTTTTCAAGTTCTGCCAAACCAATGTGGCCTGAATTGGGTGAAGCTGCCGCAACATCTTTTCTTCTCATGTTATAAAAATCAAGAACAAGTTTGGGATCTTTTCTCCATCCATGCGGCGATGCAACTTCATACACATCATAGCCCATCCACAATCCATCACTGTCACGAAAAGTTTTTAATCCGCTTTCTGCGCTTATGCCCGCGCCGGTAAGAATAACAAGATTTTTTTTAATTCCAGGCATCAATTTATTTTTCTTCAGCCAATTGCATAATTATTTTCCATTCCTTTTCTGTAACCGGCTGAACTGATAATCTTCCTAAACGCACGAGCGCCATTTCCTGCAAACGCTTATCAGCTTTTATTTGTGAGAGTGTAACAGGAGTCTTTAATTTCTTTACAGGTTTAAGATCAACAGCAACCCAATTGGTATCTTCTGTTGTTGGGTCCTGGTAAAATTCTTTTGTGATCTTTGCAATGCCTACAATTTCCATCCCTTCGTTGCTGTGATAAAATAAAACTTCATCACCTTTCTTCATTGCCTTTAAATTAATTCTTGCAGCATAATTTCTTACACCACTCCAAAAGGTTTGTTTGTCTTTTACAAATTCATCCCAGCCATAAACTGAAGGTTCTGATTTTACTAGCCAGTATGACATAATGTTTGATTTAATGATGCTAGATGTAAGATGTTAATGTACTTTTTAAAATCAAGTTATTAATTTAAAAATATAGAAGAATTTTTAAAATTATAAACTTCAAAAGTCTCCCTTTAGGGAGATTTAGAGGGTTACTCCCATCCACTTGCCAATACATCTGCAAGGTGCATGGTTTTTATTGGCAATCCCTTTCCTTTAATATAGCCATCAATCTGCAACAGGCAACTTGTATCAGTTGAGATGATATATTCAGCTCCTGTTGCCAGTGCATGATTTACTTTTTGATCTGCCATCGCAATTGATATAGCTTCAAACTTTACGGCAAAGGTGCCGCCAAAGCCACAGCAGGTTTCGTTATCAACCATTTCGACCAGTTCAAGCCCTTTTACATTTTTCAAGAGTTGTCTTGGACCTTCTTTTATTTTACATTCTCTAAGCGCTGCACAACTGTCGTGATAAGTGGCTTTTGCATTCAGCTTTGCACCGTAGTTGGTGATCTTTAAAACATCAGTTAAAAAAGCGGAAAATTCATAGATGCGGCCACCTAATTCTTTTACTTTATTGTGCGAAGAAGAATTCTCAAATAATTTACCGTAATAATTTTTTACGAAACCAACGCACGAAGCACTGGGTGCAACAATGTAATCAGTGGTATCAAAATCTTTTAAAAACTTTAAAGCTACATCTCTTGCCTCATCCCAAAAACCTGCATTAAATGCCGGCTGACCGCAACAGGTTTGGTTGGTATTATAATACACTTCGCAGGTTGCTTTTTCCAAAACCTTCACCATGTTAAATGCAGTTTCAGTATACAACTGGTCAACGAAGCAGGGTATAAATAATTGAACTCGCATGCCCCTAACCCCTCAATGGGGATTTTGTTTTTAAAAATTTGAAATACTTCACCAATTTTTTATTTTTTATAAAATGACTGCTGCACTGCTATCATCTTTAATGCTGTAATGGCTGCCTCTTCTCCTTTATTTCCATGCGTTCCTCCTACCCTGTCCTGTGCCTGTTGATCATTATCGACCGTAAGTACTCCAAAAATTGTTGGTGCCGGTAAAGATAAGTTCAATTGAACTACACCTTCAGTAATTGCTCTGCACACATAATCAAAATGCGGTGTATCACCACGAAGCACACAACCCAATGCAATAAATGCATGTGGTTTTTGTAACGGCGAATTATCCCAAAAACTTTTTATTGCAAAAGGTATTTCAAATGCACCGGGAACTGTTACCACTTTGTAATTCGTCATTTCGTATTGGGTAAGAATTCGCAGGCATCCTTCTTCCAGTTTGTCAACAATTGGTGCATTCCATTCGGTACGTACAATAATAATACAGGCATCCTTTTGTAGAATGCCTGTATTTATATTAAATAAATTAGAATCAGTTACTGCCATCGCATGTGCATTAATTATCATTCTCCTACTTCGCCAAGACGTGCAAGATACTTGTCAATATTTGCTGCCCTGTCTGATAATGGATAGTTAGTTTTTATTTTTTTGTATAATTCTATTGCTTCTTTTTTATTACCGATTGATTCAGCGAACATGCCTCCTCTTAATAAAAATTCAGGAGAAGTAAATTCATCTTTTTCATTTACCTCAGCAGCTTTTTTGTAATAATCCAATGCATCGCTGTTCTTCTTTAATTCTGCATAAGCATCGCCAATCATTCCATAAGCCCTGCTCCTTATCTGGGTGGCATCCGTAGAAAAATCTTTTAAATATTTTATTGCTTTATCAAATTGCTTTAAATAAAGACAGCTCGCCCCGGCATAATAATTACAAAGGTTTGCTGCATTGGTTCCATCATATTTACTGATAAACTTTACTGCACCTGAATTGCCACCATCACCGTTAAGGACAACATTTGCCAGCTTTGTTTTTGTAGAATCATTTTGGGCATTACTAAAGTCAGCAAAATATTTTTGAACAACAAAAACTGCATCATTGGCTTTGTCTTCCTTAGGCAATTTAACCACGTATTTATATGCAAGCCATCCGCCTGCAAGTAATATAATTGCAGAGCTGATATAAATAATAGGCTTACTGTAGTTTGCCCAAAACCCCATTGCCCTGGTAACTACATCAATATTTTTGTGTGGTGTTTCGTGTACTGTTTTTTCTGCCATTGTGTGTTATCTCACCCTCATTCTCCCGAATTTTCGGGAGAGGCCGGGCATTTATTATTAATTAAAATTTTGTTTTTTACTTTTCAATAAACAATCAAAACATCTTCATTTAATCCATGATGAAAGGATAATTTTCCTGTGCATAAACGTCTTTGTAAACTTCGCTATCATCCGGCCATGGACTTTCTTCAGCAAATTGTACTGCTTCTTCAACTTGTGCTTTTACTCTTTCGTTAATCGCCTCAATATCCGTGTCAGCAACTTTATAATCTTCTTTTAATTTATGCAAAGTAGTTTCAATTGGGTCTTGTAATTTATATTCTTCCATTTCTTCCTTGGTGCGATACTTTGCAGGATCGCTCATGCTATGTCCTTTGTAACGGTATGTTTTAACTTCCAATAAAGTAGGACCGCCTTTTTCACGAGCTCTTTTTACTGCTTTTGCAACGGCATTATGTACTTCTTCAGGTATCATACCATCAACTTTATCTCCCGGCATATCGTACGCATCGGCCATTTTGTAAATGTCTAAAACATTTGATGTACGGGCTACGGAAGTTCCCATTGCGTAATTGTTATTCTCGCAAATAAATACAACAGGAAGTTTCCAAAGCATTGCCATGTTAAATGTTTCGTGCAACATTCCCTGCCTTGCAGCGCCATCCCCAAAAAAACAAATTACCACATTTTGTGTTTCATTGTATCGCTCTGCAAATGCAAGCCCTGCTCCTGTTCCTATTTGTGCGCCAACAATTCCATGACCGCCAAAAAATCTTTCCTTTAAACCAAAGAAGTGCATACTGCCACCTTTGCCTTTACTGCAGCCTGTTGCTTTGCCAAATAGTTCAGCCATACAACTTTTAGCGGTAACGCCTTTTGCAATTGCAAGGGCATGATCACGGTAAGCTGTAATAAAAATATCATCAGGTGTAGTTGCAGTCATACAACCGGCGCCAATTGCTTCCTGACCAATATATAAATGGCAGAAGCCGCGTATTTTTTGCATACCGTACAATTGCCCGGCCTTTTCTTCAAAGCGGCGCATAAGCAGCATTAGCTCGTACCAGTATAGATAAGTTTCTTTAGAAAACTTTGTTGCCAAGGGATTAATTTTTTAGCCAAAGAACTCCTTTGGAGGCGGCAAAGATAAGGGGGAAACACCAATTATCTTATTGATGCTTTATTAAAAATTCCGTCATTATTTATACTGATATCTGTTATATTAAGCATTTACTATTTTCATATTTACAGGATCCCAGTAAATAATTTTCTTTTGAAAGTAGCTATCGTTACAGGCAAGGCAGGGAGCAGCTGCACGGTATCCAAATGTAGCATCCTCTACAACAGGTTTTTTACTACGTACCGATTCAAAGAAATTGATAAAATGATCCAACCTGTCATCATAACCTTGCGGAACATTATATGATATAGAGTTTAGTTTAGGTCTCTGCTGCTGATCCTTAGCCCAGCGTTTATTGTATTCTTCCTCAATCTGCTTCTGCATTTTTTCCGGATAAGTATCAAATGAATCCCAACCCCCATAGCCCGGAGCCTCCGGCATTTTATTTTTCGACAAAATAAAATTATCGCCTTCAAAATCAATTACACCTTCTGAGCCAATAAAACGGGTAAGGGTTTTCTCTCCAAAACCACTAATAAAATTTACCCTTAGCATAAGTTGAAAAGATGGATGCTCAGCAGTTTCAGGATAATACATAATAGCCGTCATTACATCGGGCACATCACGTCCATCTTTCCAATGGTTTAATGCACCTGATGAATATATTTTTGTTGGACCTTTTGAGTCAGTTAGAAAATGTACCCGGGAAACCAAATGAACAAAAAGATCACCGGCAACACCAGTACCATAATCCCTATAATTACGCCACCAGAAAAACCGTTTAGAATCGTATGGCTTTTTTGGCGCATCACCTATATAACGATTCCAATCAACTGTTTTTTCAGATGCATCTGTAGGCATTGTATATTCCCAGGCGCCTAAAGCGCTTTGCCTGTCAAACGAAGCCTCTATAGTATTTAATTTTCCTATTTCACCTGCTTTGTAAAATTCCTTTGCTTTGGCCATAGCGATGCTACTCACAAACTGACTACCCACCTGGAAAACAGCATTTGTTTCCTTCTGTACTTTTATAACCGGCCAACCTTCATCTATATGGTGCACCATTGGTTTTTCACAATACACAGCTTTTCCCTTTCGCATAGCTTCCATAGAAATATGATCATGCCAATGATCTGTAGTGGCAATAATTACTGCATCAATATCTTTTCTGTCCAGTATTATATTAAAATCTTTTGTCGTAAAAATATCCTTACCAAAAACTTCTTTTACTCTTTCCAGCCTGCCGTCATACAGATCGCATGCAGCAACAAACTCAACACCGGGTACTTTTATTGCAGTTTTAACATCACCAAAACCCATGATGCCCATACCTATACAGGCAATTCGTATCTTTTCATTTGATGAGGTCGTTTTATGATAAGGTAAAATGCGCTTTTCAATTTTCTCATGATCATGAGCGGCAATGGAAGATAGCGGCATAAGCAATGAAGCAGTTCCTATTTGTTGTAAAAATTTTCTCCGTGAATTGTTTGATTTCATAATGCAATTTTAAAAGTTAATTTGAAGATATGAAGAATAAAATGACATGCCACCTTAATTTTTTTATCAAAAAAATGGTGATAGAATTTAAAAATATTTTTGATTTGCATCTTCTTATCTTGCAATTTTATGCTTCATCTTAACAAGATAATCCTAACTCAATTTAAAAATTATTCATCTTCTTTCGAATTCAAAGAAAGAGTTACGGGCATTTGCGGTTTTAATGGTAAAGGCAAAACCAATTTGCTGGATGCCATTTATTATTTATGCTTTACCAAAAGTTACTTTTCAAAATCTGATCTTTTAAATGTTCAATTCAATGCTGAAGGATTCAGGCTTGAAGGTGATATGACACAAACCATCACTAAAAATAATTTTACAGAAGATTATAATGTTGTGTCAATCTTTAGAGGCGCTGGTAAAAAGGAAGTTTTGGTGAATGATGTTGCTTACGAAAAATTCTCCTCACACATTGGCAAATTTCCATGTGTGATGATAGCGCCTGATGATATAGAAATGATAACCGGTGGTAGTGAACAACGCAGAAGATTTATTGATACGGTTTTAAGCCAGATGGATGCAAATTATTTGCAGCAACTAATTATTTACAATAAAGTTTTATTGCAGCGGAACAGCCTTTTAAAAAGTTTTGCTGATCAAAAAAACCGTGACATGCAATTACTGCAAGTGCTGGATGATCAACTTATGCAACCGGGCAAAGAAATTTATAAAAAAAGAAAATTGTTTTTGCAAAAAATGGTCCCTCTTGCTAAAGATTTTTATATCCAGATCGCAGATAACAACGAAGTGATAGATCTGATTTACGAAAGCCAGCTAAATGAAAATACATTTGAAGAATTACTGAACAGGTCGAGAGAAAGAGATATGTTTTCGCAACGCAGCAATGCAGGTGTTCACAAAGATGATCTTGGCTCGCAGCTTAACGGTAAACCGTTTAAGGCTGTTGCTTCTCAGGGACAAAAAAAAAGTTTATTGTTCGCACTAAAACTTGCAGAGTTTGAAATGCTGAAAGAAAACAAAGGCTTTTCTCCCCTCCTTTTATTAGATGATGTTTTTGAAAAATTAGATGATCTGCGCATGCAAAATTTATTGCAATGGGTTTGCGTAAATAATGAGAGCCAGGTTTTTATTACTGATACGCATTTAGACAGGCTGCAAACTTCTTTAAATAAGTTTGGCTTTAATGCGCAGATAATTGAATTGGAATGACTTTAACGTGAAACGTCAAATGTGAGAGTGATGTCTCCATTCTGAATTCCTTTTTCACGTTTCACCATTCACGTCTCACAATTTGATTCCTTAATTTTGATCCCATGAGTGAACTCTCCCTGGCAGAAGCTATGAAAGAATTTTTAAACAAGAGCAGGCTTAAGGGCGGCATACAGGCTTTGCAAATACAGGATGCATGGGAAAAGATTATGGGAAAGACCATTGCCAAATACACCGATAAAATTGAGATAGTTGGTACAACATTATTCATCTCTTCTACAGTTGCACCATTAAAAAATGAATTGCTTTATCAGAAACCAAAGATCATTGAAAGAGTAAATGAAATGCTTGGAGAAAAAGTGATCACTGAGGTTGTAATAAAATGATGTAATAATTCTTTAGGTAAATACACTATTTTTTTCTCTTAATTGATACATTTTTATAACCTTCCAAGTAAGCAAAAAAATTTCAATTAAATAAGATTATAAAACAGTAAATAGTTTTTATAAAGAAGAAGGTAAACCTGTTATCGTGAAAGTTGTTGGTATAAAAATGAACACAGTTTTAAAAGCTATGTTCACCTTAAACTAGGTAATAAGATTTGAATAATATTAATTGTAAAATAATTAATTTGAAAATGAAGTATTAAGTGTGTAAAGACTTACTTAGGTTTTTATTAATTAACCGGAAATAAAAAACAGTAAAGGCACCATTTGTATTTTCATTCTTTCTTTATTTCTTCGTCCGGCATCAAATCTTCGATAAAAGGTTTAACTGCATTCATGAATTCAATTTTCTTAACTGCATCAATCCTGTCGTCTGTAAAAAGTTTACCGATGAAACGCATCATTTCTGCTCTTGGACCCCCTTCTTCCTTATCCACCAATTTTGTGGTGCTCATGGTGCTGAATTCTCTTACTGTAGCAATAATGAATACAATAAATAGTACGATAATAACGCTCGTTAAAACGATGATATCCGTATTGTTTTCCATGATAGCTTATTGATTTTTTTTTATATTAAAAAAGATGAGTAAGCCCATGATAGTTGGAGGCCATAACCCAATAAAAATGGCTCTGTTGGGGTCTTTAAGTATCACATAGTAATATTCCGATACAAAAATCAGGACTACCACCATCACTATTATTAATAATTCTGAAGCCTTAAATTTCTTGAACATTGAGTAAAGTTTTATTTTAAAATAATTTTCTTATGATTTTTAATTTTCAGCAAGTTTTATTTGTCGTAAGCTGTTGTACATGTCATGCATGATTTGCATGTGCGGTGCAGTAAGCACAGCAAGACCTAAAAACAGGTAACCCGCCATAGCATTGCTGTTGCTAAACATAAAACCTGTTAAACCAAACAAGGCAGTTCCACCAATTGCCAGAAGACTATACAATACAATTTCCCGCTTAATGCTTTTATGAGTATGTGAATTATCTTTTCTTAAATAATTAGTAATATTATTTAGAGATAAAACAGAGTGCCATACCACAAAATAAAATGTAAAACCAAGGAGCATTGGCAGTTTAAAAACGATGAACAAAATGATTGCAAAGCGGATTAGGAACTCTCCCTTGTCCTTTGCAGCTGTATTGTTGTTCTTGAGAAAATATATAAATGTGGTCGTGAAAAACAAAATTCCTGAAACTGAGATTATGTTGTAACGGTTTGCATCAAGCCAATTAATAAAAACTGCATTTTCCTTACCCGCGCTGAACAGTTGAAATAAAGGTTTTACTTCTTCAAAATGATGCAATACTATCACTGAAAGAATTAGCAATCCGTAAAAGATAACAAAGGCTTTGCCTGAAAGTGTATTGGTCTTGAACTGGTATAGATCTGTTTCTCCAAAATGGTAAGCAGCAAAAAGAATGAACAAAAGATTGCCTGCCAGGGGGAATAACCATAAGATACCTGCAAAGACAAAAAGCCTTGAAATATAGATGGATAAAAATCGAAATTTAGAGAATGATTTTTTATTGCCTGTTGCATTTTGTGTGGCTACCAGCAAATCTGCAGCTCCATGCGGGACCCCTAATAAAAGTATTCCCGATAAAAAAATAATGAATTGTGTGTTGTTATTAAACGGTAATATATATTGTTGAATTAATAGCAACATACAGCCTGACAATAATAATACTATCCGAAGCATAGAACTTTCTTAAAAAGAATAATTTTTAAAAAAAGAAGTGCAATACAATTGTATTGCACTTGTTAGGGTCATTTAGTATAGGCCGGGGCTATTGTCCTTTCAGATTGTGCCAGTGCATAAATAACCAGCCCGAAACCAATCTTGTTGATGGCGTCACCAATATTATAA
>JBKJSX010000191.1:0-3043 GCA_046594375.1 Chitinophagaceae bacterium | reverse complement strand
TTGATACAGTAAAAGAAAATTTGAAAAAACAATTGTGAGTTGGGAGGATTAGGCGAAGATGGTCAGACGGGGACCGTCAGACCATGTCAATCCTGAGATCCTTCTCTATAATATTTTTTTAATGTTGACAGCACAAGCTGGTTATTTTTTATCGCAAGCATTTTGTATTCTCTAAATACATTTTTGTTATCTAAAAATCCTATGATGCAGGAAAGCTTTTCTGTTCCGGGTTTTATTTGTATCACAGGCAAAATACCCAGATCAGGAATTGCAAGTGTGTCATTTTGCGTTATCCCATCAAAATACATCACAAGAAGAAATTTAAAAGTCTCAGGTGTTTCAAAAACTTCAGCTCCAAATTTTCTATCCAGTTTGGGATCACCCGTTGGAATTACATAAGAGGCAACAGCTTTTGTATTTACATTTTTCCTTGTTGCAGGAATACTTTTTTTATTATTTGAACATCCACAAATAATAATGATAAGGATGAGTGATAAATATTTTACGCCTGTCATTCTTAAATAAATGAATAAAAAATAATTTTAAATTAGTGCAGGATTTTCTCCTGCTAACCTTCTTCCTTTTAATGTTTGATAGGCAATTACAGCACTACCAAGCATCAGGATTGCGCCTAATAAAAAGGGCGCACCTGCAAAATGTATTCTTGCTCCCGGCTTGGTAAAAAATGAGAATAAAAATGTCATCAACAGTGGTCCAATAATGGTTGTAACACTTATCAGGCTTGTTAATGCGCCTTGTAATTCTCCCTGTTCGTTTCGCGGCACATTGCCTGAAATAATACTTTGCAAAGCCGGTCCTGCAATTCCGCCCATACAATAAGGTATTAAAAAAACAAACATCATCCATGTTTGGCTGGCAAAAGCAAATAACAATAATCCTAAAGAATATAATCCCAATCCTATGTAAACACTTCTTTCATTTCCCAACTTTGGATTAATAAATCTTATCAATCCTCCCTGAACAATGGCAACCAATAAACCTACCATGCCTAATGAATAGCCGATCAATTTTTCACTCCATTTAAATTTTTCAATATTAGAATATGTCCATGTGCTTTGCACTGCATGTGCGGCAATGTACACCAGCACAAGTGAGCCTAACAACCCTCCAATAGATGGATACTTTCTTAACTGCCTTAATGAGCCTACCGGGTTTGCTCTTTTCCATTCAAATTTTCTTCTGTGATCTTTTGTCAGCGATTCGGGTAAAACAAAATATCCATACCCTGCATTTAGCAAAGCAAGACCGGCAGATACAAGAAAGGGAATGCGTGCTCCGTATTGTCCTAACACACCTCCCATCACCGGGCCAATAATAAATCCAATCCCGAAAGCTGCTCCAATCATTCCAAAATTTTGTGCCCGCTTTTCATTGGTGCTAATGTCCGCCATGTAAGCAGAAGCTGTGGTAATGCTCGAACCCGCAATACCAGCGATCACTCTTCCTAAAAATAGCCAGCCGATAGTTGGAGCAAAAGCGAGAAAAAGATAATCAACACCAAAACCCAATAAGGATAAAAGCAGAACAGGTCTTCTTCCATATTGATCGCTTAAATTTCCGAGTATGGGCGCACAAATAAATTGCATTATTGCATAAGCGAAAGATAGCAACCCACCCCATTGTGATACAGTGCTCATGCTGCCATGAGTAAGTTGCATAATAAGTTTGGGAAATACCGGTATAATAATTCCAAAACCGATTACATCAATAAGTACCGTGATAAAAATAAAACCGGTTGCAGCTTTCCTGTTTTGTAACATATCGTAAATATAAAAGAGTGCAAAGGTGCTTATTTTATTTTCCTTAAAGAAGGATAATAACAACAGAATATGAAGAATTAGTTTTTAGGTTTTCTGCGGTTATGGGTTGCAAACTGGTAGCCAAGATTTAAAATAATTTCAGCAGTACTAAAGGCGTGGCTTACTTTGCCTTTATAAATTTTTAAATTGGAATACCTTGCATAATCCAGTTTTCCTGCAAATTCAAGATAAACGTGTTTAAAAAAAGTTGATCTTAAAGCCCCTTCTACTCCTGCATTCCATCCACCCAATTGAAAATGGGGGTGATTCGCATTTCCAAAAAAACTATTTTCAACATGAGGGATCACAGGGCCAATTCCTGCTTTACCCAGAGCGTCAATTTTTATATTTCTGTTTTTGCTTACATACAAGTTTGATCTTTTTACTAAATTGAACAGAAGAAAATTAGCTCCATTATTCAAATAATAATAAAAACCATTCGCTTCAGAAAAGGTTATGGTGCTATCAACATATTTATTATGGGGATAGCCTTTTAATCTTACCTGCTGTTCATCAGTAATTATAAATTTGGTATGATCAAAATTTATTTCAAAAGCGATATTCTCTTTTTTATTAAAAAAATACCCGATGCGGTAATTGTATTGCGGTATGGTTAAATCTTTATGAAGAAAATCGCTTTCATTCCATCCCGGGTGATCATGTGCAACTACATTTACCAACGTATATTTTTGATTCAGATCAGGCTGGCTGATTTTTACATTGCTTTTTGAATACCATTCTTTATTATAACCCCAGGAAAAATAAAATTCATTTTTATAATTACTTTCTATGTTTTGGGATTTTACTGTGTTGGGGAAAATAATGATGAGGAGTAGGAAACCGATAAATTGTTGCTGTATAGTAGTCTTCATAGGAATTACTTGAAAATAATTAGCTTTTAATTGAGCACAAGATTTTTTACCCCGATATAGCAAATCTTGTTAAAGAATGCAAAATGAATTTTATAAATTATGAATGCAGGAGATAGGAGCGCTTTGTGTTTGCGGATAAGTATAATTCCCGAAGTTAATTTTGTAATATTCCATTCTTTTAATATTATGGTTTTGAGGGTTGATGATTTTTTTTAATTTTTAAATAAATCAAATATTCATTTTATTTTTTATCTTCTAAAACAATTATCAAAAATCAAACTTACTCTTATTCATATAAAAAATCTAACAAATGATTACTTATGATGATTTTTTAAAAGTAGATATCCGGTT
>JBKJSX010000252.1:0-3678 GCA_046594375.1 Chitinophagaceae bacterium | reverse complement strand
TATGGACAATTATACTTTATAATTGGCATAGTATTATATGCCTTATTGTGAAAAAATGTATATGCACGTCACAGAAAAAATACCTTTAAACAAAATTCAGCAGAAGATAAACGCGATTAACTAAATTGATGGGTATAGGATAGGGGGTGTTTGAAACAGGCCTAAAAAGATAAAAAAAAATCCTTGTCCTGCACCCAATCCGATCCCGAAGCTTGATGAAGGGAAATTGGCAAGATTTGAGCTGAAATTAGTTTTAGTACCCTTTCCTCTTTTAACTATTCTCGCAAGGTTTACTTTATATTCATATCACTAATCATAAAACTTTTTTTTGAAAAATAAATACCTCAGATACACTCTAAAAGTAATCGTTGTTCTGCTAAGCATTCTGGTTATTTTATATGTCATCGTATTTTCCTATGTTTCTGTAAATAAGAAAAAAATTATACAACAGGTTACCAATGAGATAGGAAAAAAAATTAGTGGCAATGTTACCATCGGTAATATTGAATTGAGTTTTTTCAGCCATTTCCCAAAAGTGTCAGTAGCGCTTCACGATATTATGATCACTGATACAATGTATGCTCACCATCATCATCCTTTTTTCCAGGGTAAGGATGTATATGTGAATGTTAGTGTAATAAATATGCTGATCAAAAAATCTGCTATTAATGGTTTCAGAATCGATAATGGAAGCTTTTATTTGTACACTGACACAAGCGGCTACACCAACAAATATCTTTTTAATCCTAAAAAAGATTCTTCTAAAATAACTGAAAATAGTAATGACAGAAATCAATTAAAAAATATTGTACTTAACAACGTAAGGTTAACAGAAGATGATAATTTAAAAAATAAATTATTTGATATACAGGTAAATGATCTTGATCTTGATCTTGAAGATAAAGATGCAACGGTGTTCTTGTTTTCTGCAAATGCGGATATGCTTGTGCATTCGCTCGCCTTTAATAATGAACGCGGAAGTTTTTTAAAGGAAAAAACTTTTACCGGAGTTTTTGATATGCGTTATGATAAAAAATTAAAGCAGGTACAACTGGATAATATTACGGCATATATTGCCGGGCAGCTTTTTAAAATAACGGCAAGGTTTGATATGGCCGGGGATAACAGGCAGTTTAGTTTAGAATTGCATACAAAAGATATTCATTATGGTTTTGCAAAATCTTTAGTAACGCATAAAATTGATAGCGCATTATCAATTGGTGATGTAGAAAAAACGTTGAATATAGATGCAAGTTTAAAAGGCCCGTTAAAAGGAGGCGATCCATTAATATTAATAACATTTGATACAAAAGAAACTCATTTAACAACCCCTTTTTTAGAATTTGATAATGCAACCTTTAAAGGATATTTTACTAACGAGGTAGTTGCAGGTTTACCAAGAAAAGATCCTAACTCAGAAATTGTGCTCTCCAATTTTTCGGCCACCTGGCAGGATCTTCCTGTTACATCTGATAAAATTGAAGTAGTAAATTTAGTTGTTCCCATACTTACCTGTGATCTGCATTCAGGCTTTCCACTAACGCAGCTAAATGATATTATTGGCAGCAACTCTATACAATTACAATCCGGTGAAGGCGCTGCCAGCATAAGCTACAAAGGTCCCATTGCAAAAAATAACAACTCTAATTCTTTCATAAACGGATTTGTTTCTATTAAAAATGCTTCTGTATTTTATGCGCCAAGGGATGTTGAATTAAAAAGTGTAAATGGCAAGATCCTATTTAAAAATTCAGATGTGTTTGTTGAGAACCTGCAGTGCGTTGTTTTAAATAATAAAATTGTAATGGAAGGCAAAGCGCTTAACATGCTTACACTCATTGATGCAGAACCCAACAAGGTTAACATCGATTGGAATATTTTTTCCCCCTCATTAAATCTTGGAGCATTCACTTATTTATTAAAGTCGAGAAAAAAAGTTGTTGCAGTTAATAAATCAAAAAGAAAGCTTGTAAAGATGGCAGAAAAAATTGACCGGGTGCTGGATCAGGGAAGTTTAGTTGTTAGCTTAAAAGCCAACCATCTTATTTATAAAAAATTTCAGGCTAATAATGCTTTGGCAAACGTCACCTTGTTACAGGATCGTTATATCATAAATAATGTGAGCATGGAACATGCTGGCGGTCGTATGCAATTGAGAGGATCGCTGATATCACAAAATGGAAATACACACCATGCTAAATTAAATGTATCACTGGATAATGTTGATGTAAGTAAAACACTGCAGGCATTTAATAATTTCGGACAGGATGGAATAACGGCAGATGTAATTGATGGTAAGCTCACCGCAAAAATTGATGCATCGCTGAATGTAAATGAAGAAGGAAAAGCTGATCCCGCCAGCATTGAAAGCATTGTTGATTTTTCTCTTAAAGATGGTGTTCTCAACAATTATGAACCGGTAAAAAAATTACAGAATTTTTTATTTAAGAACAGGGATTTCGAGAACATCCGCTTTGCTGAATTGAAAGACAGGTTTGAAATAAAGAATGGTGACGTAAAGATCAACCGGATGGAAATACAATCCAGTGTTATGTCAATGTTTGTGGAAGGGATCTTTAATAACAAAGGTGGCACTGATATAAGCATCCAGGTTCCGCTAAGCAATATTCATAAACGTGGTGGAGATTTTAATCCTGAAAATATTGGTACGGAGAAAAAAGGAGGTAGCAGCATTCATCTTCGTGGCCGCCCCGGCCCGGATGGTAAAATTAAATTCAAACTCGATCTGTTTAATAAATTTAAAAAGGAAAAAGAAAAAGGAGAAGGGATAAAAGAGTAGAAGCTTCAAAAAAAAATCCAGAATTAAGACAGGATCAACCCCGGAACAAAGAAGTATGGATCAATTGAAGATTCTCTTTCAATTATTGGTGAAGATTCGCTAAGATCTATCTCCAGAAATGATTGGCAATGACGAATGTGCCACAGGAAAAGTTTCTTTCCATCGACCGTTTTTTCCAATATCTCCGGAAGCATTTCATCCAGCATACCATTCCAGCAGGCATCTTCCAATTTTTCATTCCCTGATAATTTATTTTTATCCTCAACATTTTTCTCAGCCCATTCTCTTTCTGAAAAATGAGTACCCGTGATAAGAAGTATTTCCTGTTGTGTAGCTATCGTTTTCATAATAAAAGTTTTATTGTTTTTAAAACCCTCATTATTAAGATGGCATTTCAGTCTCTTTTGTACATTGTAATTATTAAAAGTTGTGTTAAGACTTTTTTATCTGATGAGCAATAGTGTTGTTTTATATTTACAGTTCATATAAAAAAAATGAAAATTAATATTATAAAAACGCTTCTCGTGATCTTGTTGATCACAGCTTACACTTCGCTTAGTGCGCAATATTATCCTGATGCAGAATGGCAAATTAAAACACCTGCAGAATTAAAGATGAGCAACAAGTGGATAGATAGTGCTATGAGCTTTGCAATGCACAATGAAAATAAAGTTGACCGCGACCTTCGGATTGCCGATTTGAAAGCGTATGCAAATGAACCTTTTTATAAAATTGTTGGTCCGGTAAAACAGCGTGGAGGGCCTGCCGGATTAATAATTAAAAACGGATACATAATAGGGCAATGGGGTGATATAAAAAGAGTGGACATGGATTTTAGCGCAACAAAAAGTTATCTCTCCACTGTTGCCGGGCTTGCT
>JBKJSX010000072.1:0-9323 GCA_046594375.1 Chitinophagaceae bacterium | reverse complement strand
CAATTTGTTTTTATCCCATTATCAGTAAACCATTTGATTGCTTTAACACCATCTTTTATCATTGGCACTTTTACAATAATATTTTTATGGATGGCAGCAAGCTTTTTCCCTTCTTCTACAATACCATTAAAGTCAGTTGAGATAACTTCAGCGCTTATATCACCATTCACCATTTCGCAAATGGTCTTATAATGATTGAACACCGCTTCCTGTCCTTTTATTCCTTCCTTTGCCATCAGCGATGGATTGGTAGTAACACCATCAAGAATACCCAAATCGTTAGCCTCTTTTATTTGATCAAGATTAGCTGTGTCAATAAAAAATTTCATGATTGTTTACGTTTTTGATTGCCTAAAAGTAAAACAAATAAAGGGAATTCATTTTTAGAAAGCGGGACGTAGGGGCAAAAAAAATGGCAAGTTACTTATATCGCACCGCTCAACCATTTACCCTTGCTATCTTCCGATCCTGGGGGAGTTCAACAGGAGCTGGCCGTATAAGGCTTGCCGTTGCAAATATAAAGAAAAAAGCCTCACCACCTGACTCCTCTCCCAAAGAGCAGAGACAGCACTCTTGTAAAAATCCCAATCATGTCTTTTTTCCAAATTATTCTTTTAAATATAATTAAGCAGTTACGAAATCATTGATTGCAGATTTATTCTTATATCGGAAGTTCCGATGCTTATTTTTTGGTAAAGCGCCTTCCCATTTCTTTTAAGAGCTGGAGGTGGATGATAAGGCTAATATCCAAATCCGGGCTTATCAGTCCGTGAATCAATGGTGGCAGCACCTATCAGCTCATCAGATCTTGCACTAAAAGATTTATAATACACTAAAATGGTATAAGTATTTTCAGCTTCAAAATAATTTCCATCCACTTCCTGCCTGTTCGCAAAATTATTTTTGTCTGCAACCAGGTAGGTATAACTATAATATCCTTGCTTTAAAAAAAGGTGCGTTTCATAAACATTTTTTTCGTGGTTGAATTGCATTTTTGTGCTGTCAGTAAAAGCGTAATTGGTTAATTGTCCAAACAGGTAAACATCTTTATCATGATAGGCTGTACTGTCCGGTGGCAAAAACGTAAAATTAACAGTTGCATAATCGCTTTGCCAAAATGGATTAATACTTTGTGTTGTCTCTACGGTATACATCCCGTTTATATCACGATAGTAGATATATCTTTCAGTTGCTCTTCCGTGATCGGTTCTTACAAAGATATCTGTTGAATTCTTTTTGTAATCAGCTTTCTTTACCCTATCAGTCTGCAAATGAAAATCGCGAAGATCCAGCCAGCGCCATTCTTTGCCGGCAGGAAAGAGCAAATTATTTTCTGCACTATATTCAAGAGAATTGCCCCGAACAAAAGTTGGAGCAACATTGGTGGCAGCATTATCCCAGCGGTTATTCTGGAGCACAACAACTTTTATTTGTTGTGCAGCGCTGAAAGTATTTAAGCCATTAATATTTACATTAAACTCAAGCCTTTGGTGCGTACGAAAATATTGAGGCGTAAAAGGCTGCGTAATTCTTGCCGCGATTGTTGATTTATTATCTACTACCAATAGCCTCTTTGTGAATGCAAGTTTAGAAGTATCACCATCCAAAAAAACTTTCACTAAATAATTTCCTGACTTTACAGGGTATGAATTTTTTTCAGGAAGTATCACCTGGTAGTGTGTGTATTTTGTAAAAGCGATTGACGAGAACCTGTAATTGTTTATACGCATTTGTGTAAAGCCTTTCATGTAATCAAACTGGCTAAGGTTAACAGGATTCCAGTCTTTATCGCAAAGTTGAAATGTATAATAATAATATTTTACATCGCCCTGCAGATCATCAAAATGCAATTCAACCTGATCGTTGGTGTTTAAATTAATGATCGGCAACGATAGCTGGTCTCCATAATTATGGAGGCGAACGGTTTTGATATTGCTTTTATAAATACTGTCAGCAACCTGCGCAGCAGCACAAAAATTTGAGAGTAAAAAAATATTTATTAAAAGATATTTCACAAGGCACTTGGCAGGGTACATCTAAAATGATTTAAAAAAATTAGTTTTACAAGATACCAAAAGTATGCCGATTGAATGTTTCATCTTTTATAGCAAAACGAATTGCTTTTACCAGGCAAAAAACATTTTCACGCTTTATTATAGGGCTTGCTGTTACTGCAACAATGATAAGTGTAGCAGTGATGATAGTTGCATTGAGCTTTGTTAACGGTTTCCAAAATGTTATCAGCAATAAAGTTTTTAGTTTTTGGGGTCATATTCGTGTACAGCAAAATGTAGTAACACAATCCAACATTGCTGAAGAATACCCAATAGAAAAAAATGATACTATCGAAAATTTTATCCGCCACCTGCAGCAGGTAAAAAGTGTAGAACGCTATGCCACAAAATCTTCCATTATAAAATATAAAGATGAAATAGAAAGCGTTTTATTAAAAGGCATTGATAACAGTTTTGACTTTAGCCGCATACATACTTTTTTAGTAAGCGGCAAATGGCTCTCGTTCAAAGACAGTGGTTATAGCAAAGAGATAGATATTTCAGCCTACACTGCAAACCAGCTGCAGGTAAATGTAAATGATAGTGTGGATATTTTTTTTATTCAAAGCGATGGCAGCAAGCGGGCAAGAAGATTAATGATCGCAGGCATTTTTAAAACAGGGATAGATGAATACGATCACAACTTTTGTTTGGGAGACCTTAAACTTATTCAACGATTAAACGACTGGAAGCCGGATGAGATAGGTGGTTACGAAATATTTTTAAAAGATTACAAACAAACGGATTCAGTAAATAATTTGTTGTATGCATCAGAGGCATTGCCCGATAAATGGTACAGCAAAACCATAAAAGAAATTTATCCTAACATCTTTGACTGGCTGGAGCTGCAGGGAAGAATTAAAACCATTCTTCTTTCCATTATGATGATAGTGGCGGTTGTAAATTTAATTACGTGCCTGATAATTCTTGTTTTGGAAAGAACACAAATGACCGGAATATTAAAAGCCATTGGAGCAACAAACTGGAGCATCCAAAAAATATTTTTATATAACACAACATTTATTGCCGTAACAGGAATTATTGCAGGCACTTTACTTGGCTTAGGCATTTGCTTTCTGCAGGAGAAAACCGGTTTCATTAAACTTAACGAAGAAGCTTATTACATGAATGTTGCCCATGCAGATGTAGTATGGTGGCAGGTTATAGCAGTGGACGCAGCCACATTAGCGGTAAGTTTTCTATTGCTTATTATCCCTACTATTTTGGTGAAGAAAATAAATCCTGTAAAGGCTATTGAGTTTAGATAATTGTATCAAACATTGAAAATGCAAAATGTAACTGCTTCATCACGACCACCAATAAAAATAATTCTGCTTACATGGCTTGTTGCCGGAACATTAGATATGCTTGGGGCTATTCTTGTATATACTGTAATAATGAAAAAACTAACTGCAGAAAAATTGGTGCGTGGCATTGCCAGTGGTGTTTTTAAAAATGAAGCCTTCTCCGGCGGACAAGAAATGATCTTTTACGGAGTTGCTTTTCATTACCTCATAGCTCTTGCGTTTAGCATTTTTTATTTTATCATCTTTCCTTACATTCCTTTTTTTAGAACGCAAAAAATTTTAGGAGGTTTGCTTTACGGGCTTTTTGTTTGGGCAGTTATGAATCTCATTGTGCTGCGGATTGTATTTCCTACACGTGCGCCAATAACGTTAGAAGGTGCGGTGATAGGCGCTTCCATTCTTATGGTGATGATTGGTTTAACATTATCGTATTTCGCCAATAAATATTATAGGAAAAAAAACTACGATTTAATTTGAAAGAACAATTCAAACAGAAAAATATTTGGGTGCTAACACCAATGTTCGGAATATTAATTTTTGTTGTTCTTTATATTGTTGCTGCCTTTTTATATCCCGGCGGTTCCCAGGTTGATAAGAATTCATTAGGATTTAGCTGGACAAATAATTATTGGTGCAACCTGCTAAATACAAAGGCAATCAACGGGCAATACAATCCTGCAAAACCGGTTGCAATTGCAGCAATGTTTATACTTTGTTTTACACTTTCCCTCTTTTGGTATCTTTTTGCAAGGCACATGCAAATTGGAAAACGGCTAAAACTTATCATTCAAATTTCGGGAACACTTTCTATGCTCACCGCCTTTTTCTTACTAACAACTATTGATCACGATCTGGCTACAAACCTTGCATCAGCCTTTGGTGTGATTGCTACTATTGGCACTTTTATCGGGCTATACAAAAAAAAATTGCACTTACTTTTTGCTTTTGGTCTTTTGATCCTTTTACTCGTAGGATTAAACAATTATTTTTATTACACTAAAGGGCTTATCATTTATTTGCCTGTGATCCAGAAGATTAGTTTTGCAGCTTTTCTAATTTGGATTTGTTTGATTGATATAATTTTATATCGCAGATCTTAAACTTGATCATTACCAGATGATAACTAAAAAATAGGCAGGTCAAAAGACTGAAGGATGCCTTTACTTTTGGTTAAGGATTTCATTTTAATATTTAAATTTATAAATGAGTAAATCTATTTCTCTTTTTATCGTTGTTTTACTTTTTGCCTGCTGTATTTTTTTTAGCAAATGCCAAAAGGAATATAGCTATGAAGGAGGCCCAATTGGAAATACAACAGCCTCTGCGGTATTTACCTGTACTGGCATCACTGTTATGGGAAATTATTATGCAGCAACTTCACTTGATCAAACAAATACCGTACAATTGCAGGTGAATGTTACCATTGCAGGTACTTTTAATGTATCCACCAATACATCAAACGGGATTAAGTTTTCTGCTTCCGGAATTTTTACCAGCATGGGTTTGCAAACCATAACATTAAATGGAAGCGGCTCACCGGTTGCCACTGGTGCATTTAATTTTAATTCTTCGGCAAGTACAGTATGTTCTTTTACAATAACAGTAATAACAGCACCGGTTATAATGGCCGGCTACACCTTAGAAGGTGCACCCGGTGATTGTACAAATGCGAATGTAAAAGGCAATTATGTTTCCATGAAACCATTAACCATTTCTAATTTTGTTGACGTAAGTGTAAAAGTAATTTCTGCCGGTGCTTACACGTTAACAACAGATACAATTGATGGAATAAATTTTTCAGCATCAGGCACCTTTACAACTACAGGTGTTCAAACAGTTACACTTACAGGTTCGGGAACGCCTGTAGGGCCCGGCAACCTGGTATTTACTCCCATCAATGGAGCATCACACTGTACTTTCGATATTACAGTAGTTAATCCTGATCCATTAGCTACTTATGTTCTGGAGTCGGGATTTGGAAATCCCAGTCCATGTATACATACGGTAGGAGGAAATTATACTGTAAATACTCCGCTTTCAAATTCTAATTTTATAAGTATGCGTGTATTTGTTACTGTGCCGGGAAACTTTACAATTGCTACAAATAAAATTGATGGTATAATGTTTTCGTTTACAGGAACTTTTACCACTTTGGGTTCTCAACTGTTACAATTAACAGGAAGTGGTACACCTGCTGCGTCAGGCACATATTCTTTCTTGCCGCAGATTGTTGGACCACATCCTTTGGGTGGTCAATCATGCATTGTTGCTATTTTAATAAATTAAGATTGGCGTTTTAATTTTTACTTTCTCTTTATATTTGTAATCTACACAATACCAAAACGGATGCTTAAAAAATTAAAAGAGAAGACCACACACTTCCTCACATTTAAAGTTTTAAACCATGCCCTTATCGGCATTGGTGTTTTAATGAAGCCATTTTCAAAAGTGAGCAATAATCCTGTGCTTCCCAATGAGGAGTTTGACTGGAGCAAACTACTGGAAGATAATTGGGAGGGGATACGAAATGAAGCCGCAGCTTTACTAACCCATGATGACCATCTTCCTAATATTGAAGACATACAGCCACAGGAAGAAGCGCTGAACAAAGACAATAAATGGAAAACATTTTTCCTGTATGGCTTTGGGATAAAGTCACAAAAAAATTGCGAAAAATGTCCCGTTACAACAAAAGTGCTTGAACAAATTCCCGGTATGCTCACAGGCTTCTTCTCTATTCTTTATCCTGGCAAACACATACCGGCACACAAAGGAATTTTTAAAGGAATAGTAAGAACGCATTTGGGTTTAATTGTTCCTGAAAATAATGGCGAATGCAGAATGAGAGTTGGAAATGAAATAGTAAAATGGCAAAACGGAAAGGCAGTTTTTTTTGATGACACTTACCAACACGAAGTATGGAATGATACCAACGGGATAAGGATAGTTTTGCTGATAGATTCTGTTCGTCCATACAAAAAGATCGGTGCAAAAATTAATAATTCAATCATTAAAGGCATTACAGAATCAGTATATGTAAAACAGGCATTTAAAAAGAATGAAGATTGGGAGAAAGCATACTACAGTGTGTTCCCTTAGATGATATAACTCAGTATTATACCACATGCAACAGCAGCATTTAAAGATTCAGCGCCGCCGTATTTTGGAATAGTGATCTCCCCAAAACTAAGTCTTACTAAATTTTCTTTTACTCCCTTTGATTCGTTACCAATTAAAACAAACCCTTCGGTAATTTTGCCGAAAGATGTAAGCGTTTTACCTCCTAATGTTGCAGCATACATTTTAATTCCTTTATGCTCATCAATTAATGCTTCCAGTTCTTTATAAATGATATTCACTCTTGACACGCTGCCCATGGAAGCCTGTACCACCTTGGGATTGTAATAGTCCACACATTCATTGCTGCAGATAATATTTTTAATTCCAAACCAATCTGCGGTTCGGATAATGGTTCCCATATTCCCGGGATCCTGTATCTCATCCAACATCAATGAAACAGTATTGGAAAGATGAATGGCGGGTTCTTCATTTTTAAAAAATACTGCTAACACCTTGTTAGGTGTTTGCAATTGTGATATTTTCTCTAATTCAATTTCATTTATTTCATGAACATCTGCAGAAAGATTAGTTAGTAATATTTCATTTTCATCAAGCCAGTTTTTATTGGCGCAAATAATTTTGCAAACAAATTTTTTAGAGACCAAAAGTTCGGGTATAACCTTGGGACCTTCTGCAATAAACACACCATGCTCATCCCTTAATTTTTTATGGGCTAAACTTTGAATATATTTGACGATTGTTTTGCTCAGCATGCACTCAATTTATGGTTTTCAAAACTCCTGATAAAATAAATCCGTTCCCTTTTTTTTTGTTTGCAGTTTCTGTATTCATTTTTTCAGGCTGCACCATCGTACGTAAATATCAAAAAAGTAAACCATTTGTTTACAGCAACAACATCAATTTAAATATAAATGATGTTACTCCTGATGAAAAAGTTATCATCAAATCAAGGTTAAACACTCAGCTTGATGACAGCTCAAAAATAAAAGTAAAGGATGTTGCCTTCGTGTTGCATTACATTGACAAGCCCCCTGCTTTTGATACAATTTCAGCAAGAGCATCTGCAGATAATATGCAAATCTCCATGGTAAACCTTGGTTATTACAAAGCGAAAACAGATTTTAAATTTGCCATTGACAGCTCAAACAAAAATCAGAAAAGAGTAACCACTACCTATGAAGTAGAAGCGGGCAAACGTACGCTGATAGACACTTTTACTTATTTGCTGAATAAACCGGAACTGCAACAGCTTGCCCTGCGAACAAAGAGTGAATCGCCGTTACAAAAAAATTCACCGGTTACAAAAGCTGCAATATCACTGGAATCGGCAAGGCTTGTAGACCTTTATCGAAACAATGGTTATTATAAATTTACTACAGAGGAATTGCGTGTTACAGGCGATACTTCTATCGAAGCACTCACAACAGTTTCTGACGATCCGTTTGAAACACTACGGTTATTAAGCGAAGCAAATGCAAAAAGAAATAAACCAACCATAAAGCTGGCAATGCTTTTAAACGGCAAAACTGATAGTACACGTCTTAATAAATTTTACATCAGGAATATTTACATTTTACCTGATTACTCACCCGGAGATAATTATACAGATACTTCAACTTTAAGGGAGACTATTTTCAATGGTTATATTATCAGGTATCATAAAAAAATATTTAGAAATAATCTTCTTGTAAAAAACATGTATGTAAAAACCGGCGACATGTACCGGCAGGAAGATTATTTTAAAACAATTAACAGTTTGTATAAGCTTGGTGTTTGGGAAAGTCCTGCTATCGATGTTATTGAAAAAGACAGCAACCAACTTGATCTTGTTGTTAAATTATCTCCGGTAAAAAAATATGGATTTGAAGGGGATATTGAATTAAGTTATTCTGCCAACAGCAACACATCCAATACAATTTCTGCAACCAATTCCGGCAACCTGCTCGGCATCTCAGGAAACATATCTTTACTAAATCGTAATGTTGGTAAAGAAGCTATCCGAATGACGAATGCAATAAGAGCAGGAGTTGAATTCAATACCGGGCAGCGAACAAGCGGCGGATCACTAATAAATTCAAATGAGATCAGTTACAGCAACAGCATACTTTTTCCAAAATTTATAACACCATTTGGAGCTATTAACAGGAAAAAATTATTGGTGCAACAATCTTTTATCACCAGCAATGTGTCTCTTATTAAACGGATAGATTTTTTTAACCAACAGGTATTCAATATTTCTTACGGTTACAACTGGAAAACAAAAGCCAACCATAACTGGACCTATACACCATTCAACTTTGATTTTAGAAGAATTTATAACACCACTGCAAGATTTGATAAAACACTTGACACTTTCCCTTTTTTAAGATATTCATTTAATACAGCTTTGGTAATGGGACAAAGCCTCCGGTATGTATCAAATTATATTAATCCAAAAAATCCGAAAAAGGCAACAATTTTTAAATTTAATATTGAAGAATCAGGATTGCTTTGGGGAAGATTAAGAGATGCTTTAAACAAAAATGGGAAGCCTAATTTTTTGACTAATTACCTGAAGCAATTTATAAAAACTGATGTTGAATATACTAACACAATAAGTCACCCTAAGTCTGCTGTTGTGTTCAGGTTATTTGCTGGTGTTGGAATTCCATTGTCAAAATCTGACACAACACTTCCTTTCTTTAAACAATATTTTGGTGGTGGACCTAACAGCATGAGAGGATGGCCGGTTAGAGGAATAGGTATTGGAGCACAACCCCTGGCACCTTTTGGAAATAACACATTTAACGACAGAACCGGGGACATACAACTTGAAGCAAATGCAGAATACCGTTATAACATCGCTCCTCTTTTTTCGAATGCAGTTTATTTAAAGGGGGCA
>JBKJSX010000152.1:0-4280 GCA_046594375.1 Chitinophagaceae bacterium | reverse complement strand
TTAATATGCCTCAATTAAACCGGACAAGAAGAATATGGATCTATCTTCCTGCTGAATATGCAACAACTAAAAAAAAATTCCCGGTTATTTATATGCACGACGGACAAAATTTATTTGATGAGGCAACTTCAGGTTTTGGCGAATGGGGTGTTGATGAATGTTTAGATTCTTTATTTAAAGAAGGTGAAAAAGAATGCATTGTTATCGGAATTGATAACGGCGCAAAACGAATGAATGAATACAATCCTTACGAATTTAAACCTTATGGAAATGGTGAAGGAGATAAATACGTAGACTTTTTGGCGAATACATTAAAGCCATACATTGATAAAAATTTCCGCACATTAGCAAATAAGAAAAATACATTTATTGCAGGAAGTTCTATGGGAGGATTGATATCGATGTATGCTGTAATTAAATATCCTACTTTGTTTGGCGGTGCAGGCATATTTTCTCCTGCTTTCTGGACAGCTCCAATGCTTGCAGAAGACCTAAACAAAACAGGGAAGAAAATAAATTCAAAATTGTTTTTTTATGCCGGTGGAAAAGAAAGTGACCGAATGATCCCAGACATGCAAAAGATAGAAGCAGATATTAAAACATTGTCTTCCTCACAAATTTATGAGAGAACAGATGCAGATGCCAAACACAATGAAGCTGCATGGAGAAAATATTTTCCTGAATTCTATAAATGGATAATGAAATAAAAGCCCCTTGTCCCCCGAGGGGGGAACTTAGATTGTCAGTTCGTTTAATTATTTGTTACTGGATTAAATTTGTTTGCTGACTCAAAATAGAATGTATTTGCTCCCCTTCCTTTCGGGAAGGGGTTTTAGTAGAATCATCTTTTGGAATAAAGGATCGTGGGGATGGGCTTCACTCCTGGTACAAAAGGACAGCGCTATATTTTCTTAAATAAATTTTTGAAGAAGTAATATCAACACCTCTGCCTATTGCTTTTAGCCAATTGCCGGTGGGCAAATTAATTTCTTTTTCTTCTCCACTTCCATTAAATGCCACGAATATTTTTTTCCATGTATCATGCACTGCTGTACCATTGTTAGTGTATGCAATGGTTCCGGGATGAGTATTATTTTCAAATACAATATTTTCCGAAACCTGTTTTGCATCGGTCATTCTAAATGCAGGATGTTCTTTTCTCATTTTGATAAGTTCCTTCACATAATTTGTTACATCATTATTACCCTTTTTCAAACTCCATTTTATCGCATTGATGTCATCTCCTGATTTGTAAGAATTCTCTACTCCATTTTTGCTTCGCAAAAATTCTGTGCCTGCATGTAAAAATGGAATGCCCTGCGAAGTAAGAATAATTGTCAATGCCAACTGGTGCATATTCTTCCTGTCTTCTTCAGTTGCGTCAGGCATTGATAGGGCAAGCTTATCCCACAGCGTATTATTATCATGACATTCACAATAGGTAACCGTGTTACCAGGGTTTGCCGCAAAGGCATGTTTTGAATAATTATCCTTGCTGTAATCTATTTGCGGATGCTCGCAGGCTGCAACAATTCCAAATTTTATTGATTCTTCCATTCCTAATTTACCGCTTACAAATCCTCTATCCTTTTCGCTGAAAACGCTGCCTTTAATTCCATCACGAATGTCATCGCTAAAAACCGCAATGCGATCAAGTTCCCACGCATTTTTTTTCACTGCCCTTAATGAATCAGGAATTGGGCAATCTCCTGCAGTCCATCCTTCTCCATATAAAATAATATCGGGCTTTATTTTGTGCAACTCTCTTGAAATGATATTCATTGTTTCAATATCATGCACGCCCATCAGGTCAAAACGAAATCCATCTATGTGATATTCTTTAGCCCAATACAAAATACTTTCGATCATAAACTTTCGCATCATTGGCATTTCGCTGGCAGTCTCATTGTTGCAACCGGTGGCATTTGAAAAACTTCCCCCGAATTCATCGGGGCGGGCATCCGGTTTGTGGCGATAATAATAACCGGGTACCAATTGATTAAAATTTGATTTCTCCGTTAAAGCTGTATGATTATATACTGCATCAAAAACTACACGCAAACCATTCTTGTGAAAGGTCTCAATCATTTGTTTCAACTCTTTTATCCGTGTTACACCATCATAAGGATTGGTGCTGTACGATCCTTCGGGCACATTATAATTTAGCGGATCATAGCCCCAATTGTATTGTTGACCGGGTTTACTTTCATCCACTGAAGCATAATCAAAAAATGGCAAGAGATGAATATGTGTAACGCCTAATTCTTTTAAATGACTCAGCCCGGTGGTTAGCCCTTCTTTGTTATGTGTTCCTAATTCTGCGAGCCCCAAAAATTTTCCTTTATGATGTATTCCTGAATTTTCATCAATGCTTGCATCACGAACATGCAACTCATAAATAACAGCATCAACAGCATTATTGTGTTTTGAGAAGGCAGGGCTTTTATCATTTGACCAACCCTGCGGATCTGTATCTCTCAAATCAATTACCATTGCCCGTTTACCATTTATACCAACAGCTTTTGCATAAGGATCAGGCATTTCATCGTTCCATTTATTATTGATCATAACACGAAAAACATAGAAGGTCCCTTTCCAGTCTCCGGATACTTTTATGTGCCATGTTCCTTTTAATTCTTTGGTAAGATCAAAAACTTTAAAAGGCTCACCCTTCTCTCCCGACTTAAAAAAAAGTAATTGAGCCTTCTCCGCTGTTGGGCTCCATATCCTGAATGAAGAATTTATTTTTGTATAGATCAATCCAAGATGACCGTCGTAAAAAGGATACTCTTTAAAATTTGTTTGGGCATTTATTTCATTCATCGTGCAAAGTAAAAGTAGTGATATAAGGATCGTTTTCATTGATCAGGAATATGGTTAAAGATAATTATTTCATGTGATGCAAATTTTTAAACAACAACTTTGCGTTTCAAAATTTCTGAATACTTATTTAATGTATTTTTATTAAAGTGTATTTTTTACACAGACACAAAATAAACGATTGCTATGGATAAAATAATTGCTCAAATTACCTCTTACCCGCCGTTGGTTATAAAACCAAAACTTACCTTATCCCAAATTATAAATATGAGTGTTGGTTTTTTCGGCATCCAGTTCGGCTGGGATTTACAACGGGCCAACATGGGTATTATTTACGATAACCTTGGCGCTAACGCTGATACAATTCCATATTTATTTTTAGCAGCACCTGTAACAGGTTTGTTGGTTCAACCTATTATCGGTTACATGAGCGACAGAACCTGGCATCCTACTTTCGGAAGGAGAAGGCCTTACTTTTTAGTGGGAGCAATTTTAAGTTCCATCGCTTTATTATTTATGCCGCACAGTTCCTCGTTGTGGATGGCAGCAAGTTTGCTTTGGGTGCTGGATGTTTTTGGAAATGTTTCTATGGAACCTTTCCGTGCATTTGTAATTGATAAGTTACCCGATAGCCAGGTAAACCGTGGTTTTGTAATGCAGAGTTTGATGATAGGTTTGGGTGGAATGATAGCTTCTTCTTTACCTTGGATGTTAAAAAATATTTTCCATGTTGAGAATATTGCAGCAAAAGGAATAATTGCAGACAATGTAAAATATTCATTCAACATTGGCGCTTTCTTTTTTCTTGCTGCAGTTTTATACACTGTTTTTACCACAAAAGAATATCCACCTGCGGATATTGGTTTTAAAGAAAAAGTAAAAGAAAGTAACAAAGGTTTTGGCGGTGGCATTGCAGAAATTACTAATGCTATAAAAAATATGCCTGCTAAAATGAAGGTAATTGCCATGGTCCAATTTTTTACCTGGCCTGGATTATTTTTAATGTGGTTCTATTATTCACTTTCTGTGGCCTACAATGTTTTTGGTGCTACCAGCGATACAGATGTTGCTTTTGGTGATGGGAAAGATTTTGCCGGGTTGACCTTAGCCTTTTATAGTGTTATAACTTTTTTATTTTCTTTAGTGCTTCCGGCAATCGCAAATAAATTAGGCAGAAGAATTACACATTCACTTTGCTTGTGTGCCGGTGCCATGGGGCTTATAAGCGTTGCCTTCGTTAGCAATAAATATTTTTTATTTGGTTCGATGACCGGCGTAGGCATTGCCTGGGCAAGTATTTTATCTATGCCTTATGCCATGCTAAGTGGCGTTTTGCCAAAAGATAAAGTTGGTATTTACATGGGCATCTTTAATTTTTTTATTGTACTGCCAGAAATTATTGCAGCATTTTGTTATCCTTGGCTGATGAAACATGTTCTGAATAATAATATGCTTTCTGC
>JBKJSX010000195.1:0-6887 GCA_046594375.1 Chitinophagaceae bacterium | reverse complement strand
TATTAAAGCAATGAAAAAAATATTGCTTGGAGGAAAACATGAAATTGATTTTGATCCCAATGAAGACATAGAATTTTTGTATAATGAAACACTTCCCTTTCATCCCAATGCCTTAACTTTTTTGGCTGCATTTAAAAACGGTGATCACCTTGCTGAAACTTATTACTCAATAGGTGGTGGCTTTGTAACAAAGGAAACCTATGCTGATGATAAGGCGGGTTGGGCGGATGGATCATCGCCTAAAGAAATTATTCTTCCCTTTCCCATTAATGATGCTGAAGAACTTTTACATTGGTGTATGAAAACCGGATTGAACATTAGTGAAGTGGTGATGGAAAATGAAAGTGCGTGGCGCAGTGAAAGTGAAACTAAAAAAAATCTGCTTGCTATTTGGCAAGTGATGAAAGATTGTATGTATCGCGGATGCAATACAGGTGGCATCTTACCCGGCGGATTAAATGTAAAACGAAGAGCCGCTGCCCTTAATAAAAAACTTTTGAAAGATAATGTTTATACAGATTATGATTCGTGGGTACAAGTTATTAAACAGGGTGGAAGTGATTTCAAATATATTTTAGATTGGGTAAGTTGTTTTGCCCTCGCTGTTAATGAAGAGAATGCTGCATTTGGCAGAGTGGTAACAGCGCCTACCAATGGAGCAGCAGGAGTAATCCCCGCAGTGTTGCAGTACTATGTTATTTTTTGTGATGGTCCCGATAGCTATCGGGATAAAGAAGAAAAGATTCTCCAGTTTTTATTAACTGCAGCGGAGGTTGGAAGTATATTTAAAAAAGGCGCAACCATTTCTGCAGCAATGGGTGGTTGCCAGGCAGAGATAGGTGTATCATCATCAATGGCAGCAGCGGCTTTAACTGAATGTATGGGCGGCACACAACGCCAGGCATTAATGGCTGCTGAAATTGCAATGGAACATCACCTTGGTATGACGTGCGATCCTATACAAGGGCTTGTACAGATACCCTGCATAGAAAGAAATACCATGGGTGCGATAAAAGCTATAACCGCCAGCCAGCTTGCATTACAAAGTGCCCCTGATTATGCAAAGGTTAGCCTGGATGGCGTAATAAAAACAATGTGGGATACTGCAATGGACATGAATAGTAAATACAAAGAAACTGCGGATGGAGGATTAGCAGTGAATATTCCATTAAGCCTGAGTGAATGCTGATTTTTAAAAAGATTATCTTTTAAATATGTGTTTCTTTTGCAAAATACTTTTTGGATACAATATAAAATTGATCATTCAGTTTTATATACTGTAATGAAAAAAATTTTTCTCAATAAAATTTTAGCATGTGTACTTTTCTTTCTTCCCTTTTCAGGGAAGGCATTTGGTGTACTCACGCATGAAGCGATCATCGATGGTTTGTGGGAAAAATCCATTGTACCAATATTAAAAGCAAAGTATCCTTCATCTACTACCGAAGAACTAAAGGAAGCACATGCTTATGCATACGGTGGTGCTGTGGCTCCTGATATGGGGTATTATCCTTTCGGTAGTCCATTGTTCACAAACCTTGTACATTATGTTCGTAGCGGGGACATGGTTGAAGCATTATTAAAGGATGCAACCACACTTAATCAATACGCTTTTGCACTGGGTTTTATGTCGCATTACTATTCAGATAATTATGGGCACCCAATTGCTACTAACCGCAGCGTTCCTCTTGTTTATCCAAAACTTCGGAGAAAATATGGAAGCTCAATTACCTATGCAGATGATGAAATTTCTCATATGAGAATGGAATTTGGTTTTGATGTATTGCAGGTTTCAAAAGGAAATTATGCATCCGATAAATATCATGGGTTAATTGGCTTTAAAGTAGATACAACCATATTGGCAAAAGCATTTTTTGAAACATATGGGTTGAATATTAATGATGTTTTTAAACATAAACTCTTGTTAGCAGTAGAAGTATTTCGTTGGACTGTTGCAAATGTTTTTCCATTTATAACCAAAGCTGCATGGAGCGTTAAAAGCTCTGATATTTTAAAAAAAGATTCTTCTGCAACAAGTAAAACATTCCGGTATAAAATGCAGCAGAAGCAATACAAGCAGGAGTTTGGAACAGCCTATAAACATCCGGGATTCTTTCCTTCGGTTATATCATTTTTTATTCGCGTATTACCAAAGATTGGCCCATTGAGAGCTCTTAAATTTAGAACTCCAACAGCATTGGCAGAAAAATATTTTGTTCAGAGTTTTGACTCGATAACATTCCATTATGCAGCAGGCTTAAAGCGATTAAACTCCGGAATTAATTTTAAAGATTTTGATTTTGATACAGGCAAGCCAACTGCCCTTTGTGAGTACAGTATTGCAGACAACACTTATGATGCATGGTTATTGCAATTAAAGAATGATAAGTTTAAAAACTTATCGTTGAACATGAAACAAAACATTGTAGGCTTTTATCATTGGCAGGATGCATCAAACAATATCCAATACACTAAAAAATGTAAAAAGGTTCATGATGCGTATAAAGAACTTCAAAATAATAATCTTGATAAATAAAGTGAACACATAAAACTTTACACACCATATTTTCTTTTAACATCCCTGTCAGTTTCCCTTGCCTTAATGGTTTCTCTTTTATCAAAGATCTTTTTTCCTTTTCCTAATCCTATTTCCATTTTTGCAAATCCTTTCTCGCTGATAAATATTTTTAAGGGAATTATGGTATAACCTTTCTCTTTTATTTTATTCTCTAACTTTATCAGTTCTTTTTTTTTTAGTAATAATTTTCTTTCCTGCATTGGGATATGATTATTAATATTCCCGAAATTATATTCAGCAATGTGCAGGCTTTTTACATACAATTCTCCTTTATCAAAAATGCAATAGCTGTCGTTGAAGCTTACTTTTCCTGTACGAATAGATTTTATTTCAGTGCCACTTAATACCATGCCGGCAATATATTTTGCTTCAAAGTGATATTCGTAATATGCTTTACGGTTGCTGAGTTCCATGGTGAGTGACTTAGTGACCTAATGACTTATATTATTCACTATTTAATTTTTAAACAACAGTAAGAGTTGCTCTATCTTTTCTTTCAATTCTTTTCTGTGAACAATAAAATCAAGGAAGCCATGCTCTAATAAAAATTCGCTGCGCTGAAAACCGGGAGGCAGATCTTTTTTTGTAGATTCTTTGATAACACGCGGACCTGCAAAGCCGATAAGAGCGCCAGGTTCACCCATTATTATATCTCCTAACATTGCAAACGATGCGGTTGTTCCACCAAAAGTAGGATCAGTGCAAAGAGAGAAGTAAGGGATTTTCGCATCCGAAAGCTGTGATAATTTCCCGGAAGTTTTTGCAAGTTGCATTAATGAAAAAGCGCTTTCCATCATTCTTGCCCCACCGCTTTTATTAATGATCATGAAAGGAACTTTATGTGCGATGCAATAATCGCATGCTCTGGAAATTTTTTCTCCCATCACACTTCCCAGGCTCCCACCAATAAATTCAAAATCCATACAGGCTACCACTATTTGCCATTCATTTATTTTACCATGGGCAACAGTAATTGAATCGTGAATATTTGATTTTGCATACGTTTCATCAAGGCGTTGCTGGTAGGGTTTTAGATCCACAAACCCTAAATAATCCTTCGACTTTATATTGGCAAATAATTCGGTGTATTGATCATTCCCAAATAAAATATCAAAATATTCTTCACTACCTATACGATGATGATGTTCGCATTTGGGGCAAACAAATAAATTCTCTCTAAGATCAGAAATTGTGAGTGTTAATTTGCAGGAAGGGCATTTTGTCCATAAGCCATCAGGCGCTTCTTTTTTGTCTTTTGTTGAAGTAGTAATATTTTTTTTTATCCTTCTAAACCACCTGCGTCTCGTTTCCTCACTATCACCTTCTTCACCCGCAAGGTTCGCATCAAAATCTTCTTCGTGTTTCATAACTTAAAATTGAAAATGAAAAATAAAAAATGAAAAAAATAAAAGATAATTTCAACTCAAACTTTTTTCATTTTTCATTTTAAATTTAGCATTATGCCACCGTAATATCTTTATCTAAATAAACATCCTGTGTAGCGTTTAATAATTCAATTCCTTCTTTCAATGGTTTTTGAAATGCCTTTCTTCCCATTATCAAACCCATACCACCGGCACGTTTGTTTATAACTGCGGTTATAACAGCTTCCTGAAGATCAGAAGCTCCTTTACTTTCTCCACCACTGTTAATCAATCCAACTCTTCCAGAATAACAATTTAAAACCTGATACCTGCAAAGATCTATTGGATGATCTGTGGTTAATTTTTCGTACACCAGAGGTGAGGTTTTGCCATGCTTGGTAGCAAGGTATCCACCGTTATTAGTAGGCATTTTTTGTTTTATGATATCTGCCTGCAAGGTTACTCCTAAATGATTTGCCTGCCCTGTTAGATCTGCACTGGTATGATAATCTATCCCATCTACTTTAAAGGCATTGTTACGTGTATAGCACCACAGTATGGTACACATCCCTAATTCATGCGCCAGTTCAAATGCTTCAGCAACTTCTTTTAATTGTCTTGTACTTTCGGGGCTTCCCCAATAAATAGTTGCTCCAATACCTACAGCTCCCATGTCATATGCACTCTTTACTGTTCCAAACATTGTTTGATCAAACTTATTAGGATAACTCAAAAATTCATTGTGATTTATCTTTACTACGAAAGGGATTTTATGTGCATACTTACGGCTCATGATGCCAAGAACACCAAAGGTTGATGCTACTCCATTGCACCCGCCTTCTATAGCCAGTTTGATGATATTCTCCGGGTCAAAATAAATAGGATTAGGACTAAAAGCTGAACCTGCACTATGTTCTATTCCCTGATCTACAGGAAAAATTGAGCAATGTCCTGTTCCACCAAGTCGTCCATGATCTAATAGCATTTGCAGGCTTTGCATTACCCTGTTATTGCGGTTACTCATCGACCATATTTCATCAACATGATTGGGAGAAGGTAAAGTAAGTGTAGACTTGTCAATAGTAGTACACTTATGATTTAACAAGTCATCAGCTTTGTCGCCCAGAAGTTCCATTAATTTTTTAGAAGCCATTACATATGATTTTTAAGATGTCTGCAAACGTACTGAATTTTCTAAATAATCAATGGTTAATAGACTTTGATCATTTAGTAAATAAGTCGTTAGTAAATAATTTTTAGGAAATGACTATTGACTTATTGACCGTTGACATTTAAAAGTTCTTTAAAATATTGAGGCGCTTCAACAAGCCTGCTTCCATACCAGCTAAACATTTCTCCATCTGCTAAAATTATTTTTTTGCCCGGTAGCACTTTCTGTAATTCATCAACATCCTTTTGTTTAAAAGGGTAGGGCTCGGAGGATAATAAAACCAATTGGCAATTGGCACTTTGTAATTCTCGCAAAGTGATTTCAGGATAACGTGTTTTATCTGCATAAATATTTTGTAAGCCACAAAACTTCATCATATCATTTATAAAAGTATCCCCGCCAATTGTCATGAATGGATCTTTCCAAATGAGATAACAAGTTTGTAGTTTATGGTCCCGATAGCTATTGGGAGGGGCATGTATCTGGGAAAAATTTGTTTCGATTTGTTTTATCAGCAAAATAGCTTCATTTGTTTTATGAGTTAGTTTTCCAATATCGTTTATCATCAACAATGCATCCTCCAAAGAATTTACATCAGTAACCCAAACAGTAAAATCTTTTGCCAGTTCCTCTATTTGTTCTTTTACATTTTCTTCTTTGTTTGCGATAACCAGGTCTGGCTGTAACTTTTTTATGAGTTCAATGTTTATATTCTTAGTTCCGCCTATCCTTGTTTTTGTAGTAAACCAGATTTTAGGGTGAACACAAAATTTAGTAATTCCAATCACTTCTATTTCTAAATCAAAATAAGAGAGCAGTTCCGTTATAGATGGAACCAAAGAAATAATTTTTTGTGGTTGTTTAAAATGTTGGGCTGAAGTAATGATCATCTTAGTAAAAATAAAAAACTTCCGCATTTCTGCGGAAGCCTACTTTTTTAAACCAACTAACACTTTCGTGAGACTGGTTTCCTGGGGACTTGCATCAAGAGTATTTTTTAGTTTCTCTTGGCCGGTAACTTTTCCGGTTTCAGCGTAGTCTTCGGAAGGATTGAACTTTAGCGTTTAACCTTCGGGTTAGGTTTCTTTCACTGGATAATTGGACGGTCTTCTTTGGATCTTGGATTCTGGTTTTTTCTATTTGGATATTGGATATTTATTTCTACAATTCTTTTATTTTTATTTTATTAAATTTAAAAAATAAGAAGTTGACTGATACTGGATTTTTTTTTAGTTTTTTAATGGATTTGGATATTTAAATCGGGTCTTTATTTTGGATATTTGGATTATAGATCAATGTTATTCAACATCAATCAACTTCTGGAACAAAGATATATGGGTGTGTATGCCCGGGCAAGAGGATTATCGCTCTATTTTACTTCTGATATAATTACTGTGGGATGTGGTAAAAGAACAGTAATAGCTTAAGTATAACTTCTAAACATCAATAGTAAAACTACGTGTGAATGATTTGTTTAAATAGTTTTTACGCATACGAAATAGGCTAAATTTGAAAATGAATAACCGTCGTATGAAAAAATATAAATTAATTTTTCTTTTTATTGTTAGCACAGTTACCGTATTTGCTTATGCACAGGAAAGAAAGTTAGTTTATGACGTTACAAGAAACGGAAAAATTATAGGGAACATTAATTTTATCGAACTGGTAAATGGGGATAAAAAATTTATCAGCATGACCTCTGATGTAAAAACGAGATATAATTTTTCGTTCACTGATAATACTTCAGAAACCGCAGCATACGACCAGGGTGTAA
>JBKJSX010000074.1:0-6345 GCA_046594375.1 Chitinophagaceae bacterium | reverse complement strand
AAAAAATTTTATAAAAAGATAGCATCGTTTGCAAGCCTGATATATTTTGGTGGCCTCGTTTACATGATCGCACAGTTTATTGAAACATTGGTTATCATGTCTGTGATCGGAATGGCTGCGGCAGGGATATTTGCATTGGCAAGCGTAGTTTCAGGATTGGTGCAGGCGCCGCAAAGAGGAGCAATAGCAGCAGCATTGCCGGTTCTGTCAAAAGCATGGAAAGATAAAGATCACAACAAAATAAACATCATCTACCAGCGGTCAGGCATTAATCTTTTAATTGCTTCACTTGGTGTTTTTTTAATTATCTGGCTTAGCTACGAAGATTCAGTAAATGTATTTAATTTAAAGCCGGCTTATCTTGATTCAAAATGGGTTTTCTTTTTTATTGGGTTGGCAAAAATTGTTGACCTTGGCACAGGTGTAAATTCTCAAATAATAGGCACCTCTATTCATTGGCGGTTTGAATTTATTTCAGGAATGATATTACTTACGCTTGCAATTCCTTTAAACTATTTCTTAGTAAAACAATTTGGAATTATAGGCGCTGCTTATGCACATCTCATTTCATTTAGTATTTACAATGCTATCAGGATTATTTTTCTTAAACGAAAATTTAATATGCAGCCCTTCAGTACAAAAACTGTTTATGCGATTGTGTTGGCATTGATTGCATACACAATTTGTTACTATTTATTTTTATCACTCCATACTTTTTCAGGAATAGTAATTAAAAGTCTTGTGTTTTTGGCATTGTATGGCGGAAGTGTAATCTATTTTAATTTATCACCTGATGTATTGCCTGTATGGAAATCAATTAAAAGAAAATCAGGAATGAAAAAAGTCTGATTTGATATTTATGGGATGATGGGGATATATGAGAGGATAATCACCGTTACATACAAAATAGCATCAAAGTTTAAATATTAAAATATTAAAACTTCGTAAACTCACTCTGGGGGATTTAGGGTATACAGATTATTGATTCACTCTGCCGCCGCAAATAAATTTTCTTGAATAATAATCTTCATCAAGGCTACTGATCTTAACGCCGTTAGTGGATGAAGAATGTACAAAATGATTGTTGGTAAGATATACGCCTACATGAGATACACCGCCACGGGTATTAAAAAATACAAGATCACCCGGCAACAGGTCTGCTTTATTAACACGCTCACAAATTTTATATTGCTCTCTTGCAGTGCGGGGCATGTTAAAAGAATAAATTGTTGATAATAACGTTCCGCTAAATGCACTGCAATCAATTCCTTTTTTTGTGGTGCCGCCCATCCTGTAATGTGTGCCATACCAACTATCTATAAAAGTATATAGGTCTTTATTTGTCAACATTTCTACTTCAACATCCATCATCATTGCATATTTAAATTGCAGGGTAGATATGTTTTCAATCTTATTTTCAAATAAAGGTTGCGCCACAACTTCATTTAAAGGCTCAATAACAGATGAAGTATTTAATCGTGTATTAATATTTATTAAAGGAACAGTATTTATTTCCGGCGTAAAAGGAATCTCATCAATAAAATTTAAAGCAACAAATTGTTTGCTATTAATAATATTAAGGCTGTTGGAATAATTCTGGGATTTCACTGTACCTGTTCCGCAAGCTATTATCAGGGAAAATAATGTTACAACATTTTTCATGCAGTGATTGTGTTTGCAACATATATGGGGGTAACATATATGCAGGGTTAAAAGTAATTTTCTTAAGCAGGGCAAATGTAGAGTTGAATATCGGGTTAGCCATCTGTGTGCTTGTTTTACGTCCTTTGCAGGCATTTGGTAAACAAAAAAAAGTTGAGGCATTTATGTGGAAAACTGTAAAAGATCAACACAGTGTTTTAACGATATTTGCAGAGAAATGTTGTTATAAAAGATCTCATGCAATTCTCTCACCTCCACGTACACACGCAGTTTTCATTATTAGATGGCGCAGCCTCTATAAAAAATTTATACGCTAAAGCAATTGCTGATAAAATGCCGGCTGTCGCCATATCTGATCATGGAAATATGTTTGGTGTATTTGAATTTGTAAAGCAGGCATACAATCATAAAAATGATGATGGTACTTTAAAAGTTAAACCAGTTGTTGGTTGTGAATTTTATATCACCGGGAACAGGCATAAAAAACAATTTAGTAAAGAAGATAAAGATCCCCGACATCACCAGATATTGCTGGCAAAAAATGATACCGGTTATAAAAATTTAGTTAAGCTTACTTCGCTGGGATACATCGAAGGGATGTATTCAAAATATCCAAGAATTGATAAAGAATTAATTCATAAACATCATGAAGGTTTAATTGCTTCCACGTGTTGTTTGGGCGGTTTGGTTCCGCAACTGATCTTAAAAAAAGGAGAAAAGGAAGCAGAGAATGAATTTAAATGGTGGCTCAACATTTTTCAAAAAGATTATTATGTTGAACTGCAAAGGCATGGCATTCCTGATCAGGATAAGGTGAATTTGGTGCTGCTAAAGTTTGCAAAAAAATATAGCGTAAAAGTTATTGCCAGTAACGATTCGCATTACGTTGATGAAAAAGATTTTAATGCGCATGATATTTTGTTATGCATAAATACCGGTGAAAAACAGGCAACACCTGCGTCAAGAGAATTTACCGATGATGATGTGTCTACCAAGAATAAACGCTTTGCATTTCCTAACAACCAATTCTTTTTTAAGAAGACAGAAGAAATGCAAACAGTGTTTGATGATCTTGGAGAAGCATTGGATAACACCAATGAAATAGTTGACAAGATCGATGTGCTCGATCTGAAGAGAGATATTTTATTACCGCATTTTAAAGTGCCAAAAGAATTTACATCACAAGATGAATATTTAGAACACTTAACATGGACAGGTGCTAAGGAGCGATACAAAGAAATTACACCAGAAGTTGAAGCACGCTTAACCTTTGAATTGTTTACAATAAAAACAATGGGCTTTGCCGGTTACTTTTTAATTGTTAGCGATTTTATTATTGCAGGAAAAAAAATGGGCGTGTTCGTTGGCCCGGGACGTGGATCTGCAGCAGGTTCTGTTGTGGCTTATTGTATCGGCATTACCAACATCGACCCGATAAAATATAATCTACTATTTGAAAGATTTTTGAATCCTGATCGTAAATCAATGCCGGATATTGACACGGACTTTGATGATGAAGGAAGACAAAAAGTGTTGAATTATGTTGTAGAAAAATATGGCAGAAACCAGGTAGCGCAAATTATTACCTACGGCACCATGGCTGCTAAAATGAGTATTAAAGATGTTGCCCGTGTAATGGATCTGCCTTTATCAGAAAGTAATGCGTTAGCAAAACTTATTCCTGACCGACCTGGTACAAGTTTACGAAGAGTGCTGCAGGCACCGCTTACAGGAGAAAAATCTTTGCAGGAAGAAGGGGTTGGTGGTGATGATCTTGAAAATATAAAAAAACTTAGAGAGATTTATAAAGGTGATGACATGCAAGCAAAAGTTTTGCATGAAGCAGAAATTTTAGAAGGCTCCGTTCGAAATACCGGCATTCATGCATCTGCGATTATCATCGCACCACAAGATCTTACTGATCTTATTCCGGTTGCCTCTTCAAAAGATTCAGAATTGTGGCTTACACAAATTGACGGAAATAATATTGAGGCCGCAGGTGTTTTGAAAATGGACTTTCTTGGTTTAAGAACATTAAGCATTTTAAAAACTGCTTTGTTTCTTATCAAACAAAATCATGGCGTTATTATTAACCTTGATGATCTTGTATTGGATGATGAAAAAACTTACAAGCTTTACCAGCGTGCAGATACAAACGGAACCTTCCAGTTTGAAAGTGCTGGAATGCAAAAACATTTAAGAGATCTTAAGCCAGATACTTTTAATGATCTGATTGCAATGAATGCATTGTTTCGTCCGGGACCGATGGCATACATTCCAAATTACATTGAACGCAAGCATGGGCGTGAGCCGATAATTTATGATCTGCCTGAAATGGAAGAGTTTTTAAAAGACACTTATGGCATAACGGTTTACCAGGAGCAGGTAATGCTGCTGTCGCAAAAACTTGCGGGCTTTAGCAAAGGCGATGCAGATTATTTGCGTAAAGCAATGGGTAAAAAAGACAGGAACCAGCTTGATAAAATGAAAGCGCAGTTTATTGAAGGTGGAGCAAAAAATGGATTTAAAGCAACCATATTAGAAAAAATCTGGACCGATTGGGAAAAGTTTGCGCAATATGCTTTTAATAAATCTCACTCTACATGTTATGCATTGGTAGCTTACCAAACGGCGTGGTTAAAGGCCCATTATCCAAGTGAATACATGGCTGCTGTTTTAAATCATGCAGGAGGTATTGAGAAGATCACTTTCTTTATGGAAGAATGTAAACGCATGGGATTAAAAGTACTTGGTCCCGATGTTAATGAATCACAGAATGGTTTTGCAGTAAATAAAAAAGGAGAGATAAGATTTGGTTTCAGCGGAATGAAAGGTGTTGGTGAAGCAGCGATGGAAGGTATTATTGAAGAACGCGAAAAACGTGGACCTTTCTCTTCAATTCATGATCTTGTAAAAAGAGTTAACCAAAGAACCGTAAACAAAAAATCATTGGAAAGCCTTGCCTACGCAGGCGCTTTTGATTGTTTTAAAAACATCCATCGTGCACAATATTTTTACACAGCTCCCGGTGATAATGCTACAGGCCTGGAGAAAATAATCAGGTTTGGTAATCAATACCAGGCACAGTTAAGCAGCAGTTCAAATACTTTGTTTGGTGATCTTCAGATGGAAGAAGTAAGTCCGCCGAAATTGTATGAATGCGAGCAATGGCCATTAATAAAATTATTAGACTATGAAAAAGATGTTACGGGGATGTTCATCAGCGGCCATCCTTTGGATAATTTTAAATTCGAAATAAAATATTACGGACTCACTCCTATCCTTGAATTTAATGAATTTAAAGAAGCTGTAAATCTTCATCCCAACCCCGGAAGAAATTTCAGAATGGCCGGATTGATTGCTGAAGCACAACATCGCATTTCAAAGAATGGGAATAAATATGGTGTTTTCTTTATTGAAGATTACACCGCCAGGATGGAACTTACTTTATGGAGTGATGATTATGTACGGTTCAGTAATTATTTGGAAGCAGGCATGGTAATTTTTCTCACCGGAAATTTCAGGCAACGCTTTAGTAAATCAGAATTTGAGTTTAAGGTAAGCAGCATTTGTTTACTCGAAAGTTTGATGAAATCCTGCACAAAAAAATTACAAATAGAAGTTCATCCCAAATTTATAGATGAAAATATGATTGGCTTTGTGGAGAGTAATGTTAGGAAGTTTCCCGGCAAATCGAGCCTTAAATTTTGTTTCTCAGAGCCTGCATCTAAGCTAAAAGTAAGAATGTACACTCAAGCGAATGGCTTTGAGATGAATGACGAATTGGCTAAATACCTGCAGGAAAAGCCCGAATTGGAAGTGCAGGTAGAATTAACATGATGTGTATATGTCAAAACATCATTTTAAAAACTTTGGATGTAATTTTGTTAATGGTGAACAGTTCATTGATCATAACAAATACAATCGACCACCATGAACTATGAAATGAACTATTGAACGAATAAATTAATAAACTTTAAACAATAAAATATGGCACACGAATTCACAGATGCAAACTTTAAACAAGAAGTTTTAGATTCAGAAAAATTATCCGTTATTGATTTTTGGGCGGAGTGGTGCGGACCATGCCGTGCAATAGGGCCCGTTATTGAAGACCTTTCAAAAGAATATGACGGAAGGGTTAATGTAGGTAAAGTAAATGTTGATAACAACCCGCAGATAAGTATGAATTACGGGATCACTTCCATCCCAGCAATATTATTTGTAAAAGGGGGTAAAGTAGTTGACAAATTAGTAGGTGCACAACCTAAAGCTAATTTTGTAAAAAAGATAGAGCAGCATTTAAACTAATTCTTTTAAAATTTAATAATAAAAACGCCGGATATTACTCCGGCTTTTTTATTTTAAGTAAGCAAAATACGTTAATTAATTTAGGCTAATGGGGAGTCATTTCAATAGCTTCAGCATTGTCAATCTCTCTTTTTGTTGGTGTATGTTTATATTTAAACACGAAAGGAAAAATTATTGCCAGCACAAGGGCATATGCTGCAAACGAAAACCATATGCTGTGCCAATCTCTGGAAAGAATATTGTGTGTAACAGGATCCATTTTAGTAAAATAATCAACAACTAAGCCGGCACCATATCCTCCGCACATTGCTCCTATTCCATTAGTCATGAACATAAACAAGCCTTGTGCACTTGCTCTTATATTGGCAGGCG